>JBILJL010000201.1:0-4722 GCA_044377255.1 Bacteroidia bacterium | reverse complement strand
AGCATTGTCTTCTGGAAAATATTTTCCTACTAAATCCTTGGCTAAAATGACTGTTATAGGTTCAAACGTATATGGGTTAAATGATTTTATAAGTGCATAACTTATTTTCTCTCCAACGGCCAATGCTGTGTTAGAGGGCAAGGTCCAAGGTGTGGTAGTCCAAGCTAAAAAGTAAACCTTTTCATTTGCTAATCCAATTGCAGCAGGTTCAACCATTTCAAATTGGGCTACAACTGTATTGTCTTTTACATCTTTATAAGTACCAGGTTGGTTCAGTTCATGACTGCTTAAGCCTGTACCAGCAGCTGGAGAGTATGGTTGTATGGTATATCCTTTATATAAATAACCTTTGTCGTATAATTTTTTTAATAAACTCCAAAGACTTTCAATGTAATCATTTTCATAGGTAATGTAAGGGTTACTTAAGTCGACCCAATAGCCCATGCGATTGGTAAGCTTATCCCAAATATCGGTGTATTTCATTACATCCTTTTTGCAGGCATCGTTGTATTCGGCAACAGTAATTTTCTTGCCAATATCTTCTTTGGTTATACCCAATGTTTTTTCAACTTGTAGTTCAACAGGTAGGCCATGTGTATCCCATCCGCCTTTGCGTTTTACCTGAAAACCTTTAAGTGTATTGTACCTGCAAAATATATCTTTAACAGCCCGGGCCATTACGTGGTGAATGCCTGGAAGTCCATTTGCGCTCGGCGGACCTTCATAAAAAACGTAGGAAGGAGCACCTTCTCTGCTGCTAATACTTTGTTCAAAAACATTTTCCTTCTTCCAGAAATCTAACACAGCCTCTTCAAAAGCTGGAAAATCTAATTTCTTATATTCTTTGTACTTACTCATTGCTATAACAATTGGTTTAGGTTCAAACCGAACCTTTTTCTAAGGGGTGCAAAAATAGGGATTGAGAAGGAGAATTGAAAGTAGATTAAGTAGTTAGCTTCCTTTTTATTCTTCTATATCTTCGGGCTCAATTTCAATAAAGCTGGTCCCGAATTCTTTTTTCGAATTCATGGTTTTTTCTAAGGATAGCAGCATGGCAGGTAACAGCAAAAGGTTCATAAACATGCCAAAAACAAGCGCTAAAGAGGTAAGAACACCTAAAGCAATGGTACCGCCAAAATTGGAAGCTGCAAAAATAATAAATCCTCCAAAAAGAGCAATGGCCGTATAAATAATACTTGGACCAGCTTCACTTAAGCTTTCTGGAATAGCAATTTTCATATCCCAATTATTCTTTTTAAGCGAATGGCGGTATTTGGCCAAATAATGAATGGTAAAATCTACCACAATTCCATAAGCAATGCTAAAAATTATGATAGTTGAAGGCTTTAAGCGAATATCGAAAAACCCCATGATACCAAAGGTCATAACCAATGGTATGATGTTTGGTATAAGTGAAATCAGCACCATTTTCCAGCTAAAAAACAAAAATGCCATCATAATTGAGATGATTACTAGGGCTGAAATCATACTTTGAATAAGGTTTTCAATGAGGTAATCATTTCCTTTTAAGAAAATGGCACTTGTTCCGGTAATTTTCACCTCATAATTTTCCTTAGGGAATATAGAATCTACTTTGTTTTGAACCTTTTTAGTGAGTATTTTCATTTCTATATTTCCAATATCGGCCATTTGAACACTCACCCTCGCTTTTCTAAAATTGCTATCCACCATTGATTTCATGATGTTGGTTTTATTGTTTTCTCTAGGGATATAGTCTACAATTTCGGTAATGTCAACCACACTTGGAACAATGTAAAAGCGTTCATCACCAAAATGCATGCCCTGATTGGCGAATTTTAAAACATCTACTATGGAGGTTGGTTTGGATAATTCTGGGAATTGAGCCAACTCCTTTTGAAGCCTATTTATTTTTTGCAAAGTGACATAATCTTTAACTCCATCATTTCTTTTGGTATCTATGCTAATTTCGAATGGCAATGCTCCTTTTAAGTGTTTTTCAAAAAACTTAAGGTCAACATAAACAGGGTCGTTGGCGGGCAAATCATCTACCACGTACCCTAGGTTTTTAACTTTAAATGAACCATAAATTGAAAGTCCTAAAAGCACCAAAGTAACAATATAAATTGCAGGGCGGTTGTGATGAACCAAATGATTACATTTATTCAAAACATTGTTTAACCTAATGCTATCTAAATGCTTGGTGTGTTTGGGGTTTGGAGGAGGGAGGTAGCTATAAGCAATTGGAATAAAAATAAGCGAAATAATGTAAATAAGCATGATCACAATTCCAGAAATTATTGAGAATTGATCTAACATGGCTGAGCCCGAAAAGCTAAATACCACAAAGCCAACAGCTGTAGTTACATTGGTTAAAAATAATGGAAGGCCATTTTTAGAGATTAGGCGCAATAAGGCCAACATTTTATTGCCATGTTTGGTAAACTCTTGGTGATAAACATTGAGCAGGTAAATACAATTTTGAACTCCTATAATAACCATTAATGGAGGCAAAATTCCTGTTAAAATGGTTATTTTATAATCAAACAATGCCAACAATCCCATGGTTGCTACTACCCCAATAATTACAACTATCAGCGAGAATATAACCGCACTGAGGAAGCGAAAGAATAGAAAAATAAACAGTGCAGTAATTAAAATCGATAAATAGGTGAAGATTTTAATTTCGTTTCCAACCCTAGAACTCATGATGGTTCTTACATAAGGTAATCCAGAAATATGTACTTCAGAATTGTGGGTTAATCCAAATTCTTTTACACGCTTTTCAATTCCTGAAACTAACGGAATACGGGCTTTACTATCTAGTTGCTTTTTGTTTAAATTAATGGCTAAAATAACTAGGTCGCTTTCTGGATTGTATAAAAGTCCGTGGTAAAATTTGAGCGATTTTACCACATTCTGAAAGGAGTCAAGTTCAGTTTGAGTTTTAAACTTTTTTGTTAAAATTTGCTTTATTTCTAATTTACCTAATGAATCATTCCTAGATAAATTATAGGCTTTGGTAATAGATACAACTTTTTCAACACCTTCAATAGCCTCAATCTCATTGCATAAATCATATAAATCGTTGAAATAGGCAAGTTTAAAGAGGTCTTTGCTTTGCGCACCAATAACTAAAATATTGCCATCCTCTCCAAAGGTTTCCTTAAACTTTACATAATCAATGTAATCTTGATCGTCTTGGGGTACAACCTTAGCAAAGTCATAGGTCATTTGTACCTGAGTGGCATAAAAACCAAAGAAAATGGATAATAATCCTAAACCAATTAGTAATCTGAGTCTATTCCTAAAAGAAAATGAACCTATTGCATGCCACATATTTTACAAAAGTAGCTAAAAAAGTTTAGAGTTAAATAATGTCTAAATTTGTTCAAATTACGATTATTACACTAATTTTGGTTCAATATCGTTTATTTGTGGTTGTATAATGTTTCAAATGAAAAAGAGTTTAGTTGTTTTCTTATTTTGCCTTTTAGCTGTTGTTTCCGTTGCACAAGTTAATTTTGAGGGTTGGCGGGTTCATTTACCTTATTTTAGAAATGCCTCCATTACCTCGGTTGGTACAAAAGTATATTGTGGTTCAAATTCTGGTTTGTTTTCTTATGATACCGATGATGGAAGCATAGAAAGAATTTCCCGCATCAATGGTTTATCAGATGTGGAAGTAAAGATTGTGAAACACAATGTGGCCAAAAATGTAAGCGTTGTTATCTACAATAATTCCAATATTGATATAATTGACGAGCGTACTCATTCAATATATAATGTTCCAGATATTTTAATGAAGACCATTATAGGTTCAAAAGCAATCAATCATTTGTGTTTTTTTGAGAATAAGGTATACTTGGCCTGTAGTTTTGGAATTGTGGTTTTAGATTTAGACAAAAGGCAAATTATTGATTCCTATCAGAACCTAGGTGTTGGAGGTTCGCAATTAGAATTTTTGGCAATAAGTATATTTAACAATCAAATTATTGCATCTTCCTTAAATGGGATTTATTCAGCCCCTTTAAATTCTCCTAATTTGAACGATTTCAATTTTTGGAGAGTTATAAAAAGCTCAACTAAAAGTGGCAATAGTTTAGTGTATAAAAATATTCTCTATGCATTAGTTGATGATGCTTTGCAAACATATGACGGCATTACTTGGCAATTATATGCACCTACCAATGGTTTAAAAATTACAGCACTTCAACTAAGTGCTTATGAAAGTAGTGCCGCGGTAATGTATATTATTTGTCCAGAGAAAATCATTGTAGAAAGCGGCAACAACACCCCTCAAAGTTTAATACACACTTATAGGTCAGATGCAGCAGTAAATAACAAAGGTTACTTATCAATGGTGGATGAAACTTATGGGTTAACCATCGACAATAAGCAAACACAACAATTGGATTATATAATCCCTAATGGCCCAGTTTCAAAAACATTTGGAAGGATGCTTTATGAAAATGAAAAATTATGGGTAGCCGGCGGTTCTGTTAATGATAGGTGGGATCCACTAATGTATAATGGCAGTAAGTTTTATCAATATCAAAATAATAGTTGGTTCAATTTTACTGAAGAAAATACACCGGGTGTAATAGGTATGTCCGACTTTATCGACATCAAAAAAAATCCTTATGGCAATGAAATTTACCTTACCAGTTATGGGAGTGGGGTAATTGAAATGTTTAACAATGTTTTTGTAAAGAAATACGATGAAACCAATAGCACTTTGCA
>JBILJL010000199.1:0-4733 GCA_044377255.1 Bacteroidia bacterium | reverse complement strand
ACCCGCTCTATCCAAGTCAAAAGCTCAGGGATAGATTCTTCCTCATTGAGGAAAGGGATAACTACCGAAATTGCTATATTAGAATCACTCATTAATTTTCGCTCAAAGAATTATAAGAACCATCTGGATCAATACGTTTGGTAAAATTTGAAACTATCAAGGAAGTAATTAATCCGTAGAACAACTGACCTAAAAGTCCCATTAAGGCAAATATCCAAGGCTTGTTCATCTTACTCATCATGCCTATTGCCATTTCAATTGCTTCTTCACTCTCACCTTTTTCAATCATATCGCGCTTAGCTTGATTGATGATGTTTTGCATAAAATCTGGGTCGATAAAAGTTGCAAAAACAAAGGAATAAACCGAGACTATTAAAGCTGCTACTAAACTGATGAGCATACCAGTACTTACTCCTTGTCCGTATGTAATAAACCCATCCATCACATTGTCTCTCCTCGATAAGATACCGAAGTAAACAGAGCCCAAAGTTATTACAATTAAGGCAATTGTGCTAAATACATTCATCTTATTTTGCATATCTAGTATGTATAAAATAAGGTTTAAGGCAATAAGTATTAAGGCATAAATAAGGCTAAATTTAATAATAATTTGCCATTTGTTGGCTGTAACTTGTGGTTCCATAATTTTATTTTATAAGCTAGTTTTCATTAAAAGCAATCATGCCGTGGAGTATAGCAGATTCGAATGGTGATAAAACTTCCGCTACTTCTGCTAATTCAATTCCATCTTCAATAAACTGAAAGAACAATACCAAGGAAACAAAATAAGCCTGCAAACCAGTTTCTTCCTTCACTGATTTTTGAATGGATCTAATTCCAGCTAAATCTGCATCTAATAAATCTTCGTTTACAATAAGGCTTTCATAAATGCGGTATTCATCTTGAAACTCGTCCTCTCCTACCAACAAAAATTCGTTTAAGAAATCCTCCATGGTTATCTCTACTTCGGTTTCCTTTGCTTCGCTTAAGTACAGAAACAAGTTTAGCATTTCTGAACCTTTATCGAGGGTTTTGTTTTCAATTTCATTCCATTCTGGAGAGTCAAAATATTCTTCATCATGCAACTCGGCTGAAAGAAATTGAACCATCAGTAAATCGAATAAAATATCAGCCAATTCTGCTTGGTCAGGATGCTGTTCTGTCCAGCTATCTAATTGAGTACTTCTATTTATGAATTCTGTTTCTTCATTAAAAATAATACCACTTAATTCATTGAATAAAACTGTGATATCTTGTTTGCCATTAAAGTTTACAAGTATGGCGTGTAAACTTTGCTCTACTGCAATTTGAGAAGGAATGAGTTGCGACATAATTAATTGTTATAAAGAGCATTTTTACATACCACATGGGCAATTGCTCCTTGAATTTTTTGTTTAAGAAAGGGAGTATTTTCTGATTTAGAAAAATTATTGTTAAAGACCCATGATTTGTTGCTATTAAATAAAGTTAAACTAGCCACAGCGCCTTTCTCTATCATAATTTTAGGCAATTCTAATAAGTTTCTTGGACCTGCACTAAGCGCCCTAATTACACTTGATAATTCTACCGACTCAGGTTTGTTGGCCAATAAAATTGGAAGCAAAACTTGCAATGAAATCATACCGGGTTGGGCATACTCAAACTCAACTTCTTTGTTTTCTTTATTTTGAGGCAAATGGTTGCTAACAATTGCATCAATCGTTCCATCTTGAACGCCGTCCCATAAGGCTTTTTGATCTGCTTTAGACCTCAAGGGTGGTACTAACTTAAAATTGGCATCATAATCCAATAAATTAGTATCGGCAAAACAAAGGTTAGCAAAGGCAACATCGGCAGTAACTTTTAATCCTTGCTTTTTAGCCCTCCTTATGATTTCAACGGTACCTTTGGTAGTAATGGCAGAAAAATGCAAACGTCCTTCGCTGTATTTAACCAGCTCAATATCTCGTTGAATCATTATTTCTTCAGATAAGGAAGGAATGCCTTTTAATCCAAGAACCGTGCTGGTATCACCTTCATGCATTTTGCCACCTGCACTAATATTTGCATCATCAGCTAAAACTAGGGTTAAGCCATTAAAAATTTTATTGTATATCAACGTTCTGAGTAATAAACCTGAATTGGAAATAGGCCTGTTTCCATCAGTAAAGCCAATCGCTCCAGCCAATTTCATATCGTACAATTCAGCCATTTCTATACCATCTCTGTTTTGGCTCAAACAGCCATAAGGATATAGGTTGATGGGTAAATTGTTGCTTTGTTTTACCACGTAATCAATGCCAATTTTAGAATCGCGTGCGGGGATGGTTGAAGGCAATACTGCCACATCTGTGAAGCCTCCAGCTAAGGCGAGCTTAGCTCCAGATTGTAAGGTTTCTTTGTGTTCATTGCCTGGATCACAGAAATCTGCTCGCATATCAAACAAACCTGGAAACAATAGAAGTCCTTTTGCATTAAGCTGTTTTAATCCCTTTATCTCTAAATCAATTGCTTTTTTTGCTGAAACAGTAATTTGTTCAATTACTCCTCCACTGACTAAAATATCACAAATTTTGCCATGAAATGGCGACTGAATATCACAAACTTGGGCGTTGCTTATTAATAACTTCATCCGAGAAAGAATTGCTCTCTAATTTGATATAAAGCAAATGTAATATTTTTTTTTAATCATTGCACTTTTTCTCGATAATTCCTGGTAATTGAATTACTTCAACCAAATAATCAAGCCTACCTCTATTAAAAGGAAAACCAATGCAAAACACAAAGCATAAAACCAATATTGGGTACCATTCATTTCTTGGTCGATTTTACTTTTTAACAATGAAATGTCTTTATCTAAGGCACTTGCATCTATCTTTTTCGCCAATTCTTGTGCATCCATAAAACCAGGTTCCGATTCATCTCTTGGGTAATTGAAGGCCAGTTTTGACCATGTATCTGCTCCATTTTGCAAGGTATAAACGCCTGCTTTTTTTAATTGCCCACTTAATTTACCAAAACCATTCCCCTCTTTTATTTGAACTTCCACTAAAAACGTTTGCTTAAGCCTTTGTAACGACAATACTTTTTGTATGTCTTTGGCTTCAAAACTAAAACTGCTCTGATCTGCGAGGGTATAACTTGCAGGTAAATTTAATTTGGTTTGTAAAGGTAGGTTAAGCATAAAAGGCACAAAAAGCGGATTTTGAGTAAAGTTGGAGCTACTTTTATTGATGGAGCTTGCCAAAACATAACAATTCCCTTGGCCCAATTTGCTCCTCACCAAAAACGGAAAATCATTGCCTAAACTCATAATTTTTCTATAACTTGAATTAGCGCCACTTAGCTGCCAATATTGAGTACATTGTGGTAAATTTGCCAATTCGGGTACTTTTGAAAACACTTTATCAAAAATGGGGTCTCTGGTTTCTATGCTGCTAACTGTTGAGGATTGTTTCTGCAAGCCGCCAAGGTTTATGCCTGTTTGAACCAAAAAACTCTGAATGCTAAATAAATCGCTTGGTGTACTGGATGGTATAAAAAACAAGGTTCCACCCCCTTTTATAAATTTTATTAATTCTTGGTTCAAGCCTGAACCTAAAGAAACTGCTTGGTTTAAAATAATTAAAGATTGACTGCTGAACTGAGCAAAATTTAGTTGCCTTATGTTTACCTCATTTAAATGGTAAAATGGATCAAGCGAATATACCTTATTGATATTTTCTTCATTAGAAGCATCATTTATAAGCAATATATTTACAAACGCTTTAGCCTTAGCCGCCAAATAATAATGATCATCAAAAACAATTGGAAAATCTGTGATGGCTATATGGAGTTCATGCCAATTATAATCGTTCAAGGTAAAGTTAATCTCGGCTTCAATTTTTTCACCAGCTGGGCAAGTAACATTTTGAATGGCTTTTTGAATGCCATCTATTTTAAGCACTACAGCCTGACTTTCGAAATTGGTTTCACTGCTATTTCGAATAACGAATTTGATTTTATTTTGTCCGCCAAGTTTCAATAATGGATCAGGAAACCAAGCAGAATCTATCCATACATTTTGGGATTGATTGCCTTGCAGCGGAACCAAAAAGGTATTACTCAATGAATCATTTATCCATTTAGTAGCATCCATGTTTTTTTGAAAATCGCTGATCCAATAATAGCGTCCTGAACCAATACCAGCCTGATCATTCAATGCATTTTGCCTGGCCTTAATTTGATTGATATTGCGATGTGCCGAAGAAATAGCAACCTCCTCTAACATTTGAAGAAAATCTTGTTGGTTAACCAAACGTTGGTGCTTGCCTTCAAAATCATTGGTTAACAATTGAAATTGATCTGTTGCCTTATAGGATTGAGCAATTTTTTCTGCCTTTTTCTTTGCCTGATCCAAAAGGCTCCCCTCCTTGCCCATAGCCTCCATTGAAAAGCTATTATCTACATAAATGCTTACCCAATATTTACCACCTTTAAAAGTGGTTTCTTTGTTTGGGACAAAAGGTTGGGCAAATGCCAAAACAAGGCAAGTAATAAATAATATCCTGGCCAATAAAATGAGCCAATTTTTAATCGTTTGCTGTTTCTTATTTTGCTCGGTAAGCTGTTTTAAAAAACGAATATCACTGAATACAATTTTCTTATAACGCCTAAAATTAAACAGGTGAATAATAACAGGAATGGCTGTTAAAATTAGTGCATATAGAAAAGTTGGGTACAAAAAATGCATGGCGCAATTTAATATGTTTGCG
>JBILJL010000200.1:0-4733 GCA_044377255.1 Bacteroidia bacterium | reverse complement strand
TTCTGGCTGACTACAAGCCTTCCAAGTTGGTCGTAATAAAACCAACTTTCCCCTGCATCAGGTGACTTTTGCCATACTGGAGAATTTTGTGAATTGTAGGCATAAACCGTTATCATTTTATGGCTAGGTACAAACTTTGTCTTAGACCCTATTTTTCTTAAGGCAACCAGTCCTTGTGCTTGCTCATTATTCAATGGCCTAACGCCTGCTGGAGGAACAGTTTTAACTAAATTACCCGCTTGGTCGTAATAATAAAGGGTGTATTGGTACTGTTGTTGTTGATATATGTCTTCCATGCGCTCTACTGGATCGGTAAACATACATTTCTTAATATATGATGCTTTAAATACCCCTTCCATTGAATCGCGATAGGCCTGATAGGAATTATTTGCATTTAAGTAGGCAGCACTTTTCAAAAGTGTTTTGCATGGATTTTCGACCACTAAAGGTATTTCATTGAAAGGCCTATTACATAATTTAGAACAGCATACAGGCGGAACACACGAGTTTAAATTGGACAGATTATCCCTACTACCATTCCATCCCATTTCATGTAAAACATAAGTTGCAGGGTAAGTAGGAGCAGGCACCCATTTTACATATATTGAACCATTAGGGTAATGATCCCAAAAAGCTCCTGAATCTCCAGGAAAAGCAAAGGTTTTAAGCATTTTCAGGCTACCTAATGGGCAGTATCTACTAGCACTCCAATTAATCGCAGGAGAAATAGATTTTGCAAGTGTGTCCTTGGGTACTAAATTTACTAAAGTGGAATCAATACATAATCCATTTAGAGCAGAAAAACAGGTATATTTATGCAAATCATAATCAACGAGTGGTTTGCCGCAATTAAACATTTGCTCAACATATTGTTTTGGCGTACGGTAAACATTAGTATCAATTAAATGATTTGCAAAGTCCTTTTCAGCTTTTTGAATAATATTACATCCACAAGTATCAATTGATTTGTTTCGGTTCCACCCTTCCATATATGGGCTCGCTGGCGGTAATATTACTACATTGCACATTACACTGCTTCCTTGCATTTGAAGAAGAATTGCAAACTTCTTTACAACTGCCTTAAAATCTCCGATTGTATCTGCGCAATTTGCTCCAAAATTAATGTATTCATCAAAAGTCAAATTAAATTTCAGGAAATTATTTAAGAAACCTGTAAACACCTCTTGGCTCCTCAAACTTGAGCTATCCACAAAGGTTGGATATCGCTGAAAGTACTCATATATGGCAAATTTAAAGCCATCACAATCAATGCAATTCTTGCAACGATATTGGGTTGCTTGGGTTTTACTTGCCAACAAAGCATATTTACCATCGCGGGAAATACCTGTTGCGCAATCAGTACAATTAGGATTTGGAGTGTTAACAGTATCCCTGCAATCTGTATTACCCGGCACAGGATAGTTATATAAGTTTATATTGCACGCACAAGTATCTGCAAATGGGCCATTATAAGATAAATAATCGTGCCCATAAGGACGCGGCATAGTAATTAACACATCGTCGCACACACCTGGCACATACCTATCACCCCTTGAGGAGGATTGAGTCCCTGCATACATAGACGCTTTCAGTACATTGTAAAATGAGTTATACTTTATACTAGTTGAGTTGTATAAAGCAGGAGGCAAAGTGCTCGAGCCTAAGTCATTGTCCTTATTACAGCTATTTTGACAAACCTCCAACAAATCAGCTATAATTGAGGCACTATCAGTTGAATTCAAATTGCATCCTTTTAGACTACTATACCACAGTGGAATATATGCCTCACAGGTTGACTTGCAGGAATTAGTCATCTGAGTGTCTAATGAAAACTGTATAGTTGCCCTACCTGCACTAGTTGCTGGATCTCCCATTAGTTTACTCATCAGCGTATTTTCGGGGAATCGTACCTGATAATAGGTTCCAACTCGACCTCCATTACAAGCAGAACCCTTGTATAAACTCAAGTTGGTAAGACTATCTACCAATTGTTGGCGAAGTGAGGAATATAAATTTCGAAAAGTAAGCCAGTAATAATCTTTGGTTGATGTGCATGAATCTATCTTCGCACGGCTTAGATCCAAACATTGGCGCATTTCGGTTGGATCAGTTTTGTCTGCACAATACAATTGTATAACAGCCACATCCCAAATTGAAAAACTGCGGGTTACACCCCCCTCATCATAGGTTTTGTAATTAGCTAGCCTTGAACCAAAATAACTTAGAAAGGAATTTCCAGCTCTGCCACTTTTAAAATAATCATCTGTTAAAACAGGAGTAAGAGGATTTAAATAATGTTTAGTATCAGCCTGCTGATAGGTTTCGGTTGCCAAGAAATCATCCATAAAGCCTGTAGAAACATCGTTTTCCTTGCATTTTAAATAGCGGCAATATTCAGGATGATACCTTACTAAAATATTGGTAAAAGTGTCTTGCCAGTTGCTCACAATTTCATCAACCGTAAAGTCTTTAAAGTACTTAAATGTTGTACCAATAATTAATCCATTGGCGGCAAAAAATGGGTGGTTGCGATAGGAAGAATCAAACTCATTGCTATCATTTAAAGCGGCAAGGATATTATAACGTCCTGTTGAATGCGCAAAACTTTGTTCTACGTTTTTATCATTTGGCTCATCCATTTGGTAAGAACAATATTGTCCACCAGGACTCATGTCAGCCTTTAATATTTGCAAGTATACATCGCATCCAGTAGGAGGAGTTTGGCAAAGGAAATCACACTTAGATTTGTGATAGGCATATTCATTTTTAAATGCAACAGTATCCAGTGATGAAATTGTGCTATCACCATTGGCCAAATACAGTTGTCCTTTTTGTTGAATAAATGCTGATTGGGTTCCCAAGTTTTCTAAACACTTCTCACAAGTCAGTTCACACTGATTGGTATCAATAGCCGCAAGTGCTTCACGCACAAAATCATCCTTTGTTTTGCACAGGCGCTTATCCATGAAATCCTTTAAATAAAAATCATAGGCTGCTTGATTAACACTTAGTGTTTTTATTACTCTATAGCTACCCTTATCAAGCGTGAGTCTTGCATAACCATCTACATTTTCAATACCTGGCTCAGAAGCTAGTTCGTATAATTCGTCTTGATTGCAAGTAGTGTCGGCTAGGTATTCATTTGCACTATTTCCAATTTTTCTTTTGATATCTAGCAAAACATCATTACACTGCTCATTGATAACTTTTATTTCCAAATCATATACACAATCATAACACACCGAACTGGCATAACAGATTGGTAAGTAGGATTGAGGATCTAAAGAATACTTCAGTTGATAGTTAGTATTGTTATTACTGATACCAAAAGTATAATTAACAGTTACACTACCTTGGTCGTAAAGCGTATCTCCCAAATCCATTATATCACTTGAAATGGTATCAATGGCATTACTCATACCTGCAATAGCATCCGTTTGGGTTGAACTTTCGCCAAAAAGGCCTGTTGCAATTACTTTACCACTGGCATTTACATAACTAACACTACTTTGTCCATTGGGATCAACTACTATATTTTTCTTATAATGTATATTCTTTCCAACCTCCGTACCAAAAAGTTTAAATAGCTCAACCTGTGTTGGAATCACATACATATATTGGGTTTCATGACCTGCACCCATTTTGTGAGTGGCTCCAGGGCCAGACTGCTTTCTTACCCTACTGGTTTGGTCAGGCATAAATTCTGCACGAGAAAATGGGTATCCTCCTGCATCAGGAATAAAATTGGCCAAATGGTTTCGTATAGAATTGCCACCAGATAAAAGAGGATTGTTTGCACTATAGTAAAAAGAAGCGCCACTTGCTATGCTCATCGCATCATCCCCATTAGGTTTCACACAATTGGTTGTTTCTGCAATCATTTCAAAATTTGCAGGATTGTAAGGATCACCGCCAGGTCCTCTATTAAATTGCGAAAAAAATCTGAGTTTATTTTCAAAGGCAGGTACAGGTAACGTTTGAATCGCAGGTCTTCCAATATGGTCATAAATATCTTCTGATACCAGTACCATTTGATCGCTATGGTTGCGAGTTACAGTTTCACGCTTACTGAGTAATCCATCATAATAAGTTATGATTTCTTTTTTCTTTCCCTCTTCTGCATACTCGGCTTGGTATTGCCAGTTGATACCTGGTTGATGGGCTCCTATTATTCCTCCTAATCCAACAGCTTGCACCCAAGTGGTTGATACATCTGAAACCTTGCCATTACTTACAACACTCCAATTTCCATAAACAGGAATTGTTCCATTAGTGCCTTTCATGACAACGGCACGTGCCCGAAACACCAAATAGCCTGATTCAAAAACATTACTAATTTTATAGAGGTTTGATGTAATTGAAACTCGGTTAGCATTGTGGCGGAAATCATACCATAACAAACTTTTAGGGAGAAAAGTACTTATATCCTGCGCACTGTAAGCATCAATAAAGGTGTATTCAACCTCTAAAAAGTCACATTTATTTACCAAATCAGAACCAAAATTGAGTTGAATTTGGTCTGTTGAACTCTCATAATTGATGCTACTCAGCACTGGCACCATTGTTGGCGCAAAACCACAATAATTTCTATCCTCCTCCAAAATTGCCTCAGCACACACATACTTGTTCAATGCTGCATCTGAAATGCTTAAGACTTCGGCTTTGATATAATGAACATCCTTTTTAACATATACTGCTCGCTCAGTAAAAGCCTTGCCAGAAGTCTTGTCATA
>JBILJL010000198.1:0-4746 GCA_044377255.1 Bacteroidia bacterium | reverse complement strand
AAATACTTTCATAACCATCTACTAAATTTTTATAATCCATGGTTTCAGATTCCTCAATCAATGGATATACAATATAAATTTGCCTTCCTTTTTGTATTTCATTTTTCATGAAACCAAACACTGCTAACCTGCTTGCATCGTAACGCATCAAGGTTTGTATGGGTTTTCTACCAGCAGGCAATTCATCTATAACCGATGTATCTAAATCGCCATATAATGTCATGGCTAATGTTCTAGGAATTGGCGTGGCAGTCATCACCAAAACATGCGGTGGATAGGTATTCTTCTGCCACAATTTTGCTCTTTGCTCAACCCCAAATCTATGTTGCTCATCAACAATAGCAATGCCCAAATTTTTAAAAGCTACTTTGTTTTCTATTAAAGCATGTGTGCCAATTAAAATTTGGAGTTCACCGTTTTCCAGTGCTTCGTGTATGATCCTTCTTTCCTTTGTAAGCGTTGATCCCGTTAAAAGCTTTACCGTTATAGGAAGGTCTTTTACGAGTAAACTAATTGAAGTAAAATGTTGCATGGCTAAGATTTCTGTTGGAGCCATCATACATGCTTGGTATCCATTGTCAATTGCCATTAACATGGCTAGCAAGGCCACCACCGTTTTGCCTGAACCAACATCGCCTTGAACCAAACGATTCATTTGCACGCCTTTTTTAACATCAGCCCTAATTTCTTTTACAACGCGTTTCTGAGCATTGGTTAATTCAAATGGCAAATATTTGTTATAGAAATCATTGAACCTATCACCAATAACTTCCAGCTTAATGCCATTGAAAAGTTGATGCCGTTTAACTTTATACCTGAGAAGCTTAAGCTGTATAAAAAAGAACTCTTCAAATTTTAATCGGTACTGTGCTTTGGCTAAAACAGCTAGGTTGGGAGGAAAGTGTACGTTTTGTAAAGCCAGCTTTCTATCCATTAAATCATGCTCTTTTAGCAAAGGCTCACTCAAACTTTCTTCCACTTCAAACCTTGGGTCAGCCATAAGTGAATGAATGCATTTCATGAGTACTTTTGAATCAATGCCTCTTGCCTTCATTTTTTCGGTGCAATTATACATGGGCATAATATGCAAGTACTTTTTATTGGCAGCATCTTCTGGATCATCCAAATTTGGATGCACTATATTGATAGTGCCATTAAACTCATTAGGCTTTCCAAAAGCCAAATAAACTGTATTTGCTTTCAAAGAATCTTTGATCCATTTATGACCTTGAAACCAAACCAATTCAAGCACGCCCGTTTCATCTCTTAATTCCGCAACTAACCTTTGTCCACCTTTGGTGCCAAGTGTTCTAAGATTTGATAAAACCCCTTTGACTTGCACATAAGGCATGTCGGCACGCAATTCAGAAATAGTATAAACCTTACTTCTATCAATATGTCTATACGGAAAATGAAACAGCAAATCATTGAAGGTAAATATTTGCAATTCCTTCTTCAATAGCTCCCCCTTGGTAGGACCAATTCCTTTTGAGTATTCTATTGGTGTGAGGAGGAATGACATGGAGTTAATAGTTAAAAACTAAAAATTAAATAATACTAGTTGTTGAATATTGTTTGACCCCTTCAGGGTCATATGTTTATAGCATAACAATTTTCTATAGATATATGACCCCATCGGGGTCGAATGTTTATTGTATAACAATTTCCCATAGATATACCACCCCATCAGGGTCGAATGTAAATTTACTATATTACAATGGGTCACGATTTTCAATTTTATCTTTACTTCATAATTCATAACTCATACTTCATAACTCAAAACCTGCGACATGTGACCTGCGACCTGTTCCTACTTCGGCAGAATATCTCCTTTTTTATTTACGTATAAGTTGATGCTTTTATATATTACCTCTGCTATACCATCTTCAAAAATGCCAATATTTTGAAATTCGAATGGAACAAGAATGCGCCCTTCTTTATCAATGGCACCCCATTTACCTTTAAATTTAACCGGACAAATACCTTCGTTAAAATATCCAGCTTCTTCAAAGTATGGTTGATAGATATAATTGCCTTTCGGGTCGATAAAGGCCCATTTGTTTTGGTATAAAACAGCGGCTCTACCTTCTGCAAAAGGACGAATATCGTCGTAAATGGCAGGAATAACAAGCATGGCAGCTGTATCAATAAATCCAAATTTACCTGCAACCTCAACAGCAGCTAGTCCTTCATTAAATTCTTTGGCGTAAGTATATTGAACTGGAATTGCAAACACTCCCATGGTATTAATATAACCAAATTTACCATTCACATTTACTACTGCAAAACCTTCATTAAAGTTACTAATAAAACTAAAATCAGCAGCGGTAATTATTTTGCCATTACTATCTAATAATCCAAATTTGGTTCCTTGCATGTACCTACCAATACCATCTTCCATATCATCGCCATCATCAAAAATAAAGTCAGTTGCATAGCTTCCATCTTCATTAATATAGGCAAACTTATACCCTAAATTACTGATATCGTAGCCAAATTTATTTTGATGAATGTCTATCTTCTTACCTACCCTCGCAATGCCATCAGAAAATGGCCTAGAATCGTAAATTTCTTTGGGTAATGTGAGCACAACCTTTCCTTTGTTGTTTAGGTAAAATCGTTCAAATTTATAATCCATCACCGCAACTTTTCCTTCCGAAAAGGTGCCAATAAATTGATAAATGCCGGTATCAATTACTCTATTTTCTTTTACATCAATTAAACAAGGCATATTCCCCAAGGCAACAGATGCATAGCCGTTATGGAAATTTTGAGCCAAATCGTATTTAAAATCAATCACCATTTTGCCCTCACTGTTCATATATCCCCATTTGTCTTTCTTTAAAACTGGGTATAAGTTTTGGGCAATTAATAGGTTCGAACCAATTAATAATACAGCAAATAATAGGGCTTTTTTCATGCTGCTAAATTAAGCACCAAAATGAGTGATGCAAGCATAAGAATAATTTTTTTACCACCAAGTCGCAAAGGCACGGAGTTTTTTTAGGAAAGTAAAAAATAAATCTGTCTTCTCTGTGCGATTTTCTTTGTGTGCTCTGTGGTTAATGAAAATATACTCTAACCACAGAGGTCATAAAGGGAAGACACAGAGCTTTCTGAGTGAAAAAAATATATCTCTGTGCCCTGGAGCCTTGGTGGCAATTTTTAAACTAAAGAGCCTCTGCAACTACCTCTTTTACCTCTGGTACCATTTTGGTAAGCATGCCTTCAATACCACGCTTTAAGGTAACGGTAGACGATGGACAACCACTGCATGAGCCTTTTAATTCAACAGTTACCACACCTTCATTGAAAGATTTAAACGATATCATCCCACCGTCTGTTTCAACTGCTGGTTTGATATAAGTATCTAAAATCTCTATAATTTGGGCAATGACTATTGCATTTGGACCATCATGGTTTTGAACCTCCGACCTCTTGATAACAATAGGTTCGTTTGCCTCAACATAGGCAATTAAAAAATCTTTTACGATAGGAATCACTTCATGCCATTCTGTTCCAGGAGTTCTTGTAATGGTTACAAAATTGTTCATAATAAACACCCCATTTACAAAACTAAATTCAAACAAACTTTGCGCCAAAGGAGAGCGCATAGATTTTTCCTTTGTTGGAAAATCCTCTGCTTCTTCTGGCAAAATCATCTTGTTGAAACAAAATTTCATAGTCTCCGGATTCGGAGTTTCTTCGGCATATATATTTAGGAATTCTTTAGGTTCAGACATCTTATTTAGAATTAGTCTACAAATCTAATGTTTATTGGGAGAATTACCTATCCTTTTCAAAAATGTGACTTGGGCAATAAATAATAGCCAATTGCCAATTCATTTCCTTTAACTACCTTCGCCTCAGTCATGCCCAAAGAACAAAAATATATTAGTCGGACTGATGCTATCATTAAAGTGGCGAGTTATTGTGCATACCAAGAAAGATGTCACAATGAGGTTAAAGCCAAATTAGCAGATTTGGGGTTTTATGGTGAGGAGGCCAACGAAATAATGCTGCAAATGATTGAGCAAAACTATCTCAATGAAGAACGATTTGCCAAGGCATATGCGGGTGGTAAGTTTAGGGTAAAAAAGTGGGGAAAATTAAAAATCAAGCGTGAATTAAAGGCTCGAGCCATTTCAGATTATTGTATTCAATTGGGTTTAAAGGAAATTGAGGGGGATTTGTATCTGCTTACTCTTCAAAATTTGGCTCAAGATAAAATGGAAAGTCTTAAAACAAAAAATCCTTTTGAAGTAAAGCACAAGGTATACTTATATTTGGCCACCAGGGGTTATGAATCAGATTTAATTGCTGATTGTTTAAATGCGCTTTTGCGTTTAAAATCAAATGAGATAGAAGAGAGGACTAAATTGTGAGTAAAAGAGCCAATTCAAAGGCATTGTTATTATTGTTTTTGGCTAATATCATTTCTGGCTTTTCACAGGGCCTTAGTATGATTGCCATTCCTTGGTATTTTGCCAAAAATAACCAAAGTAATTTTTTTAATGTTGGATATGGCTTCATTACCTTACTCATTTTATTTTTTGGCTTATATGCTGGCACTTTGGTAGATAAATACAGCAGAAAAAAGAACTTCTTGGCACTAAATTTGGTCTGCGGTCTTCTATTATTTTCTGTAGCATCAATAGGTTTTTACCAAAATAATTTGTCGCCTTTTATTGTAATATCCATTTTTGCAATTACACTACTCAACTATAATATTCACTACCCAACGCT
>JBILJL010000197.1:0-4777 GCA_044377255.1 Bacteroidia bacterium | reverse complement strand
GCCTATATAGGCAGTATAAGGGTGGTAAGGAATGCTAAACCTATCCACGCTAAAGTTTCCTCCAGGTTCAAATACTTTGGTTACAAAATGTGCATTGAGCATACCAGCAGCAGCATTTTCTAATTTGAAATCAACCTTAAAATTAACCTCACCAATTTCGTTGAGTTTGCCTTCAAAAATTGTTTGAGAAACTGGCTCAATTTTCCTTGAAGGATTATCGAATATGAAATCGGGATAGCGTTTAAATTGAGTGGGAGCTGCTGCCAAAGTTGCTTCTACTTTTGTGTTCAAGCCTCCAGCAATGGCGCCATGTAGCCACTTTGATTTGAGTGTGGCAATCACTGATTCATTTTTTTCAATGGCTGCTTTTGGGAAATTGAGTTCAATTTTTAAGCGATTGGGCATTACAGTTTCAATCTTTAACTGCCTTTGAAAAGTAACACCACCCACTTTTACTTTGGCCACATAATTTCCAGTAATGGCATCTGGATCAGTACTTGTTCTAAAATCATAAAAACCATTCAGCGAATTAGATTGTACTTGCCTTTTGTATAAAGCACCAAGTGGCGTGTATATTTCTAAAGTAACTGGATGAAATTTAGGTAAGGTTTTGTTTTTGTCTTCCAGCATAAAGGTGAGGTACAAAGAATCGCCCGGACGCCACACACCGCGTTCTCCATAGAGCAGTCCTTTTAGGCCTTTTTGAACCACATCACCATATACTTCAAATTGGCTAAGTGATAAAGATGAACCATCATCTAATTTAAGGTAGCCACGTTGTTCTTTGAATTTTGCTACAACCAAGAATGGCTTATTTTGAATATTTATTTTGGCCATTCCCTCAGCATTGGTAACACCCGTTGCAATTACTTGTTGTTGGTAATCTAATACCTCCAGTGTTACGCCAGCAATAGGTTTGGTGGTGAGTAAATGTGTAATGGCAAAAATAATTTGATTGGTGCTTCCGCGCTTGGCAATGATACCTAAATCAGAAGCCATGATATTGCGTGTGGCCCATCTTTGGTTATTGTAATAAGAATTTTTGCAAGGATTATTTCTGTCTTCCCATCTGTAGTTTTCATCGTAATACTCCTCAGAATAATCCCAGAAGCTCGCTTCAGCTGGCGGGTTATCTGCATCAATCTCCGACTCATCTACTTTTTCCATTTCTTGATTAGAGGGAGCTGCATTCTCTCCATCGCAGCGATACATTGCATATTCTTTTTTAAAGGAAAGTTGTATTTGGTAAATGGCACCAGGTTCTGTTTTTATGAGCTCATCTAGGTTAAGGTTAAACACATTTCGCTTTCGTAAATCAGTGATATTATCTTGGTTGAGTAAGATTTTTTTCTTGAGAATTATTTTGCCTACACGGTAAATTTCATTCTCTCCTTTGAGGTCGTTTACCTGCATAAATTGAATCACATTTTTTTCATAAATGCGGGTAATTTTAACATCAACGGCATTTAATCCAACTGCCTCAAAAGGCATGAGTATCTTATTGCTTGCAGGAATGATAACACCTTTGCCAAGTATTTTAACAGCAGGCTGTTGGTCGGCGAAATTAAGCACATAAGTTTGTGCTTTTTTTAATTTGAAGCCAAGTTTATTTTGAATGCCGGGTTCAATATAAAATTGGTAAGTGCCACTCAAAGTACTGTTGGGGTAACATTTAACTTCATGACCCGTAATAATATATTTGAGTTCAATTGGTTTTGAATTTTCATCTTTCAAACTTCTATCAAAATGTATCAATCCAATTAAGTCTTGTGCCTGCATCAGTGGATCTGAGAGGTAAACAGAGATGTATTGTGACCCATCGTTTTCCATTCTGGCATTGATAGCCGAAAAGTCGCCTTGAGCAGGGATAATGAGTTTGTGTTCACCCTTTAAATTTAGGTTCAAACCGTTACCATTCCATTGAACCAAAACCTCACTTGCGCTGTTTTTGCGAACGATGCTATCAATGATATAGCGATGCGTTTTTTTGTTTGAACCATGTTCCCATTTAACCTTGAATGATTTGCCATCTTGCGAGGCTTGAAGCAATTCTTCAACTTTATTACTCTCTTCAATATCGGCAGTAGTAAGGGTTCCACTTACTCTTTGGTAAATAAATTTTTGTCCATCAATTGAGGCAAAGTTAGGATAGGATACCTCGAAGGATTGTTGAATCACAGAAAAATCGAATTCAAAATCTTCTGATTCTTTGGGAACTGCGGTAATTTGTTTGAGCGAAAATGAAGCATCATATTCTTGTCCCGAAGGCAACATTTCTTCTGGTTTAAATTCAACAGTGGCAGCATCAATCCAATAGGCTACTCCTTTTATATTGGGTGAAAATGAAAATCCTGTTGCTTCTTTGCCAATCATGGCGCTATCTGCAAAATTTGCTGTGAATTGAATGCGTATGGCAGATTCACGCGAAATGCTTCCGGCAGTATGTGCACTAATATAACTTGCAAAAGCAGGGTTTATTTTGCCTCTTTTTTTGGCACTGACTTTAGAATTAAACAAGAAAAAGGCACTAAAAATAGCAACCAGTGTAATTGAAATTATTAGAAATTTCTTGTTAATCCAATGTTGTTTTTGACCTAAGTACGGCATAGAAAGTAGGGCTTGATTTGAACTTACAAGTACCAAAGATTTTTTGTCTTTTCATACTTTTAATAAAAATTATTTTATTATCCAAATAAGGAAAATAACCAACCCTAAATCGTTCTAAATTGCTTACGCCCTAATTACTCCAGGCCTAAATTCTTTGGTTATGGGCGCATGGTTAGCTGCTTCAATGCCCATGCTAATCCAGGTGCGGGTTTGTTTGGGGTCAATGATGGCATCTACCCAAAGGCGGGCGGCTGCGTAGTAAGGACTAGTTTGGCGTTCGTATCTTTCTGTGATTTGATCCAATAAGGCTTTGTGTTTTACTTCATCTATTTCTTCGCCTTTTGCTTTTAAACTTGCCTCCTCAATTTGTAAAAGTACTTTGGCTGCTTGTGCACCACCCATCACCGCAATTTTTGCATTCGGCCAAGCAGCAATTAACCTTGGATCATAAGCTTTGCCGCACATGGCGTAGTTCCCAGCACCATAGCTGTTGCCAGTAATGATAGTAAACTTTGGAACTACAGAATTTGCTTGCGCATTAACCAATTTAGCGCCATCTTTAATAATACCGCCATGTTCACTTCTTGAACCCACCATAAATCCAGTAACATCTTGAAGGAAAAGAAGCGGTATTTTCTTTTGGTTACAATTCATGATAAAGTGAGCTGCTTTATCTGCGCTATCACTATAAATTACGCCACCAATCTGCATTTCTACTGGATTGTCGCTTGCACTTTGTTTTGGCTTTTTAGCCTTAACCACCAAGCGATTGTTTGCAACAATGCCTACTGCCCAACCATCAATGCGGGCATAACCACAAATAATTGTTTTGCCATATAAATCTTTGTACGGGTCGAAGGTATCTGCATCAACAAGGCGTTCAATAATTTCCATTACATCAAATGGTTTGGTAAAATTAGCCACTGCTTCATACACATCATCCATTGATTTTTTTGGAGCAATTGGTTCAACCCTGCTAAAACCAGCTTTTTCATAATCACCAATTTTATCAAATATCCGTTTGATCCTATCTAAGCAGGCAGCATCGTTTTCAAATTTATAATCCGTTACCCCGCTAATTTCGCAATGGGTTGAGGCACCACCTAAAGTTTCATTGTCTATATCTTCGCCAATGGCGGCTTTAACTAAGTAGGAGCCAGCTAAAAAGATAGAGCCTGTTATGTCTACTATCATGGCTTCATCACTCATAATTGGGAGGTAAGCGCCACCAGCTACACAAGAGCCCATTACAGCTGCAATTTGCGTAATACCCATGCTGCTCATGACGGCATTGTTTCTAAAAATTCTACCGAAGTGTTCTTTGTCGGGAAAGATTTCATCTTGCATGGGCAGGTAAACACCAGCACTATCAACTAGGTAAATGATAGGTAGTTTATTTTCAATAGAAATTTCTTGCGCACGCAAGTTCTTTTTACCAGTAATAGGGAACCAAGCACCAGCTTTAACAGTGGCATCGTTAGCAACAACAATACATTGCCTGCCGCTTACATAACCCATTACAACTACAACTCCACCACCAGGGCATCCTCCATGTTCGGCATACATTTCATACCCAGCAATGGCGCCAATTTCAATTTGAGGTTTATCGGAATCTAGCAAATAAGCAACACGTTCGCGGGCAAGCATTTTGCCTTTTTCTTTCTGTTTTGCTGCGGCTTTGGGACCGCCACCTTGTGCTATTTTTTCTAAACGACTGTGAAGTTCTGTAACTAGGTTATTCATGTTTTTTGCTATTTGCTGTTGGCCATTTGCTATTGGCTTTTGGGTAATAGCAATTGGCAGTTATTTAATGCAATGATACATAATCGGCTAAAATTACCAAAGGCTATTTGCAAACATTAAGTAAGCAGAATGCATAGTAATCAAGTGTTATCAGCCTTAATACCTGATGCTAAATAGCTAATTGCCAAAGGCCAAAAGCCAAAAGCCAACTTTTGTTTGCATAGTAAAGTCCAAAAGCCTACTTTTGCGCTTGGGTGAGCCCTGTACGACTAGCTCCCTCTAATCCCCCAGGTCAGGAATGGAGCAAGGGCGTGAGGTTGTAGCAGTGCGATGCAGTAAGCTTGCCCTTTTTTGTGCCTACTATTCTGTATAGACCTCTCGCTGAGGCAATCCCTTTTTTTAGCTAAATACTGTAAATATTTTTAAC
>JBILJL010000196.1:0-4787 GCA_044377255.1 Bacteroidia bacterium | reverse complement strand
TAGACGTGTATCCTAGCGGACAAGTATTGGAAGTAGGGCCGGGTATGGGTGTGCTTACCCAATTTTTATTGGCAGAAAAGGGTCTGGTAACTTGGGCCACTGAGGTAGATTCCGAATCGGTTACTTATTTAATGGCTACCTATCCACATTTGAGTCAGCGCTTATTGAATGAGGATTTTTTGGCCATAGATTTTACCCAAAGGTATCCAGGATCTATTGCCATTATTGGAAATTTTCCTTATAATATTTCTTCTCAAATTGTATTTCATATTCTGGAACACAGAAGTGTGATACCTTTTATGGTGGGCATGTTTCAGAAAGAAGTAGCCGAAAGAATTGGCGCCACGCATGGTGGCAAGGAATATGGAATTATGTCGGTTATAACCCAGGCCTTTTATCATGTTGAATATTTGTTTACCGTGCATGAACATGTATTTACTCCTCCACCTAAGGTAAAATCTGGCGTAATTAGGTTTACCAGAAAAGAAGGCGAATTAGGTTGTGATGAAAAAATGTTGAGAACGGTTGTAAAAACAGCCTTTAACCAAAGAAGAAAGAAACTGCGCAATTCCATATCAACTTTTGGTTTGAATGATGAGGAGTTAGGAGAATTTGCCAGCAAACGTGCGGAAGAATTAAGTATAGCCAAATTTATTGAACTCACTAATTTAATAGCTAGCAAAAAATAATGGAAAAGCTACAAGTCGACAACGCCTTAATAAAACAGTTTCGAAATTGGTTCAGCCAGAATGAAACTGAAACACTGCGCGAGCAGTTGGTGAATATGTATCCGCAAGATATTGCCATGGTTATTGATCGTTTAGAAAATGACGAGGCAAGGATTGTGATGAATGCGCTTGATAAAATTGCTGTAGTTAAAGTACTGGTTGAAATGGATGAGCAAACGCGTGAGTCATTTTTATCAACTTATAGTCCGTTCGAAATTGCCAATGAGTTTTTAGAAAACATGGACAGTGATGATGCAGCTTATGTGCTGAATCATTTTCCCAATTCGGTTAAGGAGGAAGTAATTGGACAGTTACAAGACCTTGAATATGCCAGTAGCTTGTTGAACCTAATTAGCTATGAAGAAGAAACAGCCGGTAGCTTAATGGCTGTGGAATTGGTGAAGGCTAATTTAAATTGGACGGTTAAACAGTGCATTGAAGAAATAAGAACCCAAGCAGAAAACGTGGATGTAATTTATGTTGTTTATGTAATAGACGACATGGAGCGTTTGGTTGGGATCATAACTTTAAAAAATTTAATTCTGGCTGAACCAAAAGCACAATTGGCAGATGTTTATAATAAAACAGTTATTTCTGTATCTACCTCTACCAAAATAATTGAGGTGGCCAATACCACCAAAAAGTATGATTTGGTTGTGCTACCGGTGGTAGATCCATTGGGGCGTTTGGTTGGAAGAATTACCGTAGATGATGTAGTAGATTTAATTAAAGAGGAGGCCGACGAAGATTACCAATTAATGAGTGGTATTACTGCGGATGTGGATGCTACTGATAAGGTTTGGGTATTATCAAGAGCACGCTTGCCTTGGTTATTAATTGGTTTATTGGGAGGAATTGCCAGCTCAAGAATTTTAGGTGTTTATGAAAATCAAATCATGATACATCCGGAGATGGCTTTCTTTATTCCTTTGATAGCGGCAATGGGCGGTAATGTAGGGGTGCAATCTTCGGCAATTGTGGTGCAAGGTTTAGCCAATGATACTTTGGGTACGAAGAATATTGGACAAAAAATATTGAAAGAAATAAGGGTAGCATTGATCAATGGAATTATTTGCTCCAGCTTAATTTTAGCTTATAATTTGGCCTTTTACCATTCGTATGAATTGGCCATTACAGTAAGTATAGCGTTGATAACAGTTATTATTTTTGCATCTATATTTGGCACTTTTATACCTATGTTTTTGAACCAAATAAAAATAGACCCAGCTATAGCTACTGGTCCGTTTATTACAACCAGCAACGACCTCCTTGGAATAGTTATTTATTTCTCGGTGGGGAGAATGTTGTATACAACTTTATAACGTGGTGCAACCTTTTGTAAAAAAAATATTACTATTAAAATGAATGACAACTTAAGCAGCGCAGTTAGGGGCTTGAATATCTTTATTGTAGACGATGTTCATGAATTGTTGCCACAAGAGTTGAGTGAAGTTGGACACCATGTTCTTTATTTACCAAACGCAACCAGGGCCGATATATTAGCGCATTTACCAGAGCAGGATATTCTTGTTATAAGGACAAAAACACAAGTAGATGCAGCATTAATAAATGTTGGTTCGAACCTAAAACTAATTGCTAGAGCAGGAGCAGGTTTAGACAATATTGATTTAGACTATGCGCAAACGAGGGGGATAAAATGTATCAATGCAGGTGAGGCCAATGCAGATGCAGTAGGGGAGCATGCTTTAGGATTATTGCTCATGTTGCTGAATAATTTAGGCAGGGCAAACAACCAGGTTAAAGATAAAGTTTGGTTAAGAGAAGAGAATAGAGGCACTGAGCTTGCGGGTAAAACTGTGGCCATTATTGGTTATGGAAATACCGGAAGTGCTTTTGCTAAAAAACTCTCAGGATTGGGTGTTAAGATTTTAGTTTATGATCCTTATTTGAAAGATTTTGGAAATGATTTTGTAAAGGAAAGTTCCTGGGAAGAAATAGTTGAAGAGGCAGATATTTTGTCGTTTCATGTACCGCTTACCAAAGAAACCATTTATTATTTGGATCAAACCAAAATTGAGCGTTTTAAGAAGCCATTTTATCTACTAAACTTAAGCAGAGGAAAGGTGGTTAAAACAACTCATTTAATAGCAGGCTTGCAAAGTAAAAAAGTGCTTGGATGTGCATTGGATGTTTTAGAAAATGAGGTTTTGGAAAGCCTTAATGAGGAGGAAAAAGAGGTGTTTGCTTTTTTAGTAAGCGGCGAAAATGTGATTTTAACCCCTCATATTGGTGGATGGACAAAAGAAAGTTATTTTAAAATTTCTAGAATTTTGTTAGGTAAAGTGCTGACTTTTATTGAAAAAGGTGAATAAATTAGGTTTTTTGGTAAATACATATTGTTAATTTCAAATTTACTTCTTTAATTTACCGCTCTTAAATATTGTTACAAAATTGTTAATTCTGCGTTAATGAAGAAAATATACATACTATTAGCTGTTCTTTTTGGCTTCCAATTTGTGCTACAGGCCCAATCGGGCATGGGTACCATTCGTGGTACAGTTAAGGATGCCAAAACGAAAAAACCCATGGATTTTGTGAGCATCACCATTAAGTTAAATGGTGTTACCAAGGCAACTGCGCTTACCGATGATGAAGGCGGGTATGTTATTAAAACCCTCCAACCAGGAGAATATGATTTGTATGCCTCATTTGTTGGTTACGGCAATTCTGTTATTAAAGGAATTAATGTTGCGCCAGAGGAAGATCGTTTTGTAAACTTTAGCATGGAACCCTCAACTGATGGTACTACATTAAAGGAATATGTGGTTACCTTTAAAAAGCAATTGGTTGATCCAGGTGGGGTTAAAGGAAATGTGGTTACCAATAAAGAGATTTTAGCTTTAGGAACTAGGAATGTAAACAACATTGCTGGTTTATCTTTAGGGGTAGAAGGTAGAAATGGTGGTACACCAAACTTTAGAGGTGCGCGTGCCGATGGTACTGCATATTATATTGATGGGGTTCGCGTTCAGGCAGGTGCTACCAATATTCCTGCCAATGCCATTGATCAAATTCAAGTAATCACTGGAGGTACGCCAGCACAATATGGCGACTTTGTGGGTGGTGCTATAAGTATTACTACCAAAGCGCCTACTAAAAACTTTTCTAGAGGTTTTGAATATACCACTGCTACGCCTTTCACCGGAACCTTAGACAATAGTCAATATAACCAATTTCAAGGATATATTTCTGGTCCTATTAAAACCATTAATAAAGGCAGAGGTAATGAAGAGAAAGTGTTAATAGGTTTTCTATTGTCTGGTTCACTTACCTATGGAAAAAGCATTTCAATAATAGATTTATACAAAGTTAAGGACGATAAATTAAAGGAAATTAAGGAAAAGCCATTGGTGCCGGGAGCATTGGGAACATTGTTCCCTGCGGCTGAATATATGACTGCCAACGACCTTCAAAAAATCAATGTTCGCCAGAATGTATTTAGTACCAATGTAGATATCAATGGTAACTTCAATTTCCAACCAACCAATAATATCAATGTTCGCATGGGATATTATGGTAATTACAATCAGGGAAGGGGAAATAATACTTTTCATTCGTTGCTGGGACCTGAGAAAAACGGTTTTTCAAGAGGATATACTGCAAGAACCTATGTTCAATTTACCCAAACATTTAAAACCGAGAAAAAAGATGAGGATGCCAATGCACCCAAGAAACAATCAAATATCAGCAATGCCTATTACAGTGTACGATTATCTTATGAAAGGGGCTTTGGTGAAGCTATGGATGCAGATTTCCAAAGAGATTTTTTTGATTATGGTTATATTGGAAAGTTTACAACCTATACTGCTCCTGTTTACCAGCGAGTGATCAAAGGATTTAACGAAAAGCAAGATACATTTAGAGTGGATGGTAATCTAATTTATTTGAATGATTACAATCGTCATGTTGGTTACAGAGATACACTTTATACCTTCGACCAAGCAGATAATGCCAATCAAACACGTGGTAATTATACCAAAGCTGTTTACGATTATTTTGGCTCAAATGCGTTGAGAAATCCTGGAGCTGTTCGTCAGG
>JBILJL010000195.1:0-4793 GCA_044377255.1 Bacteroidia bacterium | reverse complement strand
TATCAATATTGAGTTTGAAGCGGCAGCTGAATATATGATTGATGATGGTTTTGAGAAAAAAATTGCTGCGGGAAACTTGCTTACTTTTGGACCAGAAGGCAAACATATTTTGTTTGAGTTACCATTTATGACTGAGCCACCCAATTTGAATAATTGCCTTTTTGAATTGCAAATTGCTGGATACAAACCAGTATTGGCTCATCCTGAGCGGTATTTATATTATGCCAACGACCATGAAAAATACATAGCACTTAAAGAAAGAGGTATTTTATTTCAATTAAATATGCTTTCTGGTTTAGGTTATTATTCAAAACCAGTTGCAGATGCCGCTCAATTCTTGGTTAAAAATAAACTTATTGACTTAGTAGGGTCAGATACTCACCATATTAGGCACATGCAACTATTGCCAGGTGCCATCGACCATAAAATATACAGAGAAGTTTGCGAGGCCGAATTATTAAATAATTATTTATAAATGGCCGATTAACTTTGTAGCATGATTAAGAAAGCATTGCTATTGATTCTCCTGGTTTGGTTCTCGGTTCAAACCAAAACCTTTGCAACTTCATTTAAAGAAACTGAAGCTAAAGGAAATGAAATTATTCAACTCTTTGTAGCCAAAAAGTTTTTTCTGATAGAGGCCAAGGTAAATTCAGTTTATAAAGAAAGCTACTCAAGGTTTATTCTTGAAAAAGACTGGGAAGAACTTATAGGTACATACGGCAAGTACATGAGTGCAAAGCCTGTTCACTATGATGTTTCGCCCTATTATACCTTCATAGCTTTCAAAATAAATTTCGAATACCTCCCCTATATTTTTAACGTAAGTTTTAATGAAAAGGGTGAAATTATCTATATATCTTTTATGGCTGCCCATAAAATGTATGTTGCTCCAGACTATTGTGATGTAAGTAAATTTTTGGAAAGAAAAATTACCATTACCAATGGCATTTATGAAATGCCAGGAATATTAAGTACGCCCAATGATGTAGCAAAAGCGCCATTAATTATTATTTTGGTAGAGGCTGGCCCAACTGATAAGGATGGCGCTTATGAAGAAAATAAGCCTTATAAAGATATTGCTTGGGGCCTATCTAGTAATGGATTTGCCGTATTTAGATACGAAAAACGAAGTAACAATTTTGGCATTTATATGGCCAAGGATAAAGGAGCATATGAAAAATTTACCCCAAGGGAGGATCTATTAGATGATTTGTATAGAGCAATAGATTCACTTAAAACCTTAACAGATGTTGACCCCACAAAAATATACTTATTGGGGCATGGTCAAGGTGGAATGCTAGCTCCCTTAGTTGCCAAAGAAAGAGACGATATAGCCGGAATTATTATGATGGGTGCCAATGCAAAAAAAACCCAGGAAATGATGATAGATCAATATGCTTATTTGAGTACAGTTACTCCAAATAAAAAAGCAGAATACGACCAACAAACCATCAATGCAAAACGTAGTATGGATAAAAAGCTCAATCCACTCACCGAGCATAGCAAAATGCCTTATGAAGTGCAGGCAACCTATTGGATTTGGCTCAATAATTACAAGCACGTAGAAATTGCCAAAAAACTAAGTAAACCTATTTTACTGTTGCACGGCGATCGAGATTACCAAACCAATATGGAGAATTACGAAATTTGGCAAAAAGCACTTAGTAAAAATAAAAACGCCACCTTAATACATTATCCAAAATTGAATCACCTGTTCTATTCTGGAGATGTTCAATCTACTTACAGCGAATATTATTTGAAAAGCAATATCCCTGATTATGTTGTAACCGACATTATTAACTGGCTTTCAACTCATTAAAAATGCTAGGCTACTAGTAATTTTACCTTCATAAATAGCCCAATTATTCTATCTTCGCGGTAAAATCAACGAAGTTATTATGAATGCGTTTTCTTATATTTCTAATGCCGATGTGTCGGCCATTGATCAATTACACCAACAATATTTGTTAGATCCAGAATCGGTTGATTTTGGCTGGCAAAAATTCTTTGAAGGATTTGACTTTGGTTACAAACTACAATTTGGCAAAAATGGCACCACAGCTATTTCAGAAGATGCTTTAAAAGAAATTAACGTTTTGAACCTAATACAAGGTTACAGGATGCGAGGACATTTGTTTACTAAAACCAATCCCGTAAGAGAGAGAAGACGTTATGAGCCTAGCTTAGATATCAGCAATTTTGGTTTACAAGCTGCAGATTTAGAAAAAACCTTCCAAGCTGGAACAGAGCTAGGAATGGGAGCTGCCAAGTTAAAAGACATCATTGCACTGTTGGATCAAACCTATTGCCAGAGCATAGGCGCAGAATTTATGTTTGTGCGTGAACCACAAAAATTAGATTGGCTCAAAAAGAAAATGGAGGGTGCTAAAAACACACCCCTATTAAACATTGAAGAAAAACGAAACATTCTTGGCAAGTTGAACCAAGCTAGTATTTTCGAAAATTTTTTACACACCAAATTTGTTGGTCAAAAACGCTTTAGTTTAGAAGGACTAGAAACACTTATTCCTGCATTGGATTTTGTAATTGAATACGGTGCAGACCTTGGTGTAGAGGAGTTTGTACTGGGCATGGCTCATCGCGGTAGGTTAAATGTTTTGGCAAATATTTTGAATAAAACCTACGACGAAATATTCAAAGAATTTGAAGGTAAATCTGCCGAAGATGATGGAATTTTTGAGGGTGATGTAAAATACCACATGGGTTACTCAAGTGAAATAAAAACAAGCAATGGCAAAAATGTAATCTTGAGTTTAAGTCCAAACCCGTCGCACTTAGAAACGGTAAACCCTGTGGTAAAAGGAATTACTAGAGCTAAAATGGAGCGCAAATACCAGAATGATATAGATAAAATTGCGCCAATATTGATTCATGGAGATGCATCTGTTGCTGGTCAAGGTATTGTTTATGAAGTACTGCAAATGGCCGGCTTAGCAGCATACTCAGTGGGTGGATGTATTCATATTGTTACCAATAACCAAATTGGGTTTACCACCAACTACACCGATGCAAGAACTTCTACTTATTGTACCGATGTGGCCAAAACTACTTTGAGCCCGGTTTTTCACGTGAATGCAGATGATGTTGAAGCAGTAGTGTATACTGTGAAGTTAGCTATGGAATACCGTCAGGAATTTAATAGCGATGTGTTTATTGACTTGTTGGGCTATAGAAAATACGGCCATAATGAAGGCGATGAGCCTAGGTTTACACAACCAGTTTTATACAAAGCCATTGCTGTTCATTCAAATCCTAGAGAGCTTTATAATAAAAAGTTAATGGCCAGTGGAAGTGTAGAAGCTGAACTTGCCAAGGAAATGGAAACTTCCTTTAGGACTCTATTACAAGAAAAATTAGAGAAATCTAAAGCTGCAAAACCAGCCAAAGTAAAGAACTTTGTAAAAGATATTTGGGATGATTTTAGACCCGCCAAACAAGAAGATTTTGACCAATCTGTTGCCACAGGTGTGGATGGAAAATTATTTACAACCTTAGCAGAATTGCTTACTAACATACCAAAGGGCTACAAAGCATTTAGCAAAATAGAGAAGTTGATGAAAGACCGCAAAGCCATGATTACAAATGATAATTTTGATTGGGCTATGGGCGAATTATTAGCTTACGCCACGCTAAGCAATGAAGGTCATCATGTGCGCATGACAGGCCAAGATTGCGAACGGGGAACTTTTAGTCACAGGCATGCAATCATTAAGCAAGAAGATTCGGATCAATCATATAATACATTTGATAGCTTAGGTAAATATAAAAAAGGCGAAGTATATATTCACAATTCATTGCTGAGTGAGTATGCTGTTTTAGGATTTGAATATGGCTATAGCATGGTAACTCCAAACGACCTTACTATTTGGGAAGCGCAATTTGGCGATTTTGCAAATGGCGCTCAAATTGTAATAGATCAATACATTGCAAGTGCAACTGCAAAATGGAAAACATTTAGCGGCCTTACCTTATTGTTGCCGCATGGCTATGAAGGTCAAGGACCAGAGCATTCATCGGCGCGTATTGAGCGCTTTTTGCAGTTGTGTGCCAATTGGAATATGCAAGTTTGTAACATTACCACACCAGCCAATTATTTCCATGCATTGCGCAGGCAATTAAAGCGCAAAGACCATAGGTTGCCATTGGTGGTAATGACTCCAAAGAGTTTGTTGCGTCATCCGGCCTGTGTGAGTAAGTTAGCAGATTTTACTACTGGCGGATTCCAGGAAGTAATAGATGATGTGAATGTAGATGTAAAAAATGTAAAGCGAGTGCTGATGTGTTCTGGCAAAATTTATTACGAATTGCTAGAAAGACAGCAAGCAGAAAAGGTGCAAAACATTGCCATCGTAAGATTAGAGCAATTGTATCCAATGCCTGTTACGCAACTCACGGCTTTATATGAAAAATATAAAAATGCTGAGTTGTGTTGGGTTCAAGAAGAGCCAAAAAACATGGGTGCATGGCTGAACCTATTGCGCTGGGATAGCAATTTAAAATTAAGAAGAATTAGCAGAGAATCTAGTGCTTCACCAGCAACAGGCTATAGCAAAGTACACGCCGCCGAGCAAAAGGTTATTATTGATGAAGCGTTTAGTTTGTAAAAACTTCTACATCCCCAAAACCCCTTTTAGCTTACCATACCCAGTTTTGCTAATCGGCACTTTAATTCCAGAGCGTAGGATGACAAAATCTGGGGGATCTATTTTTTGAATTTCTTTTGCGGGAATAATATAGGAGCGGTGTACACGAATGAAATCTTTGGCATT
>JBILJL010000194.1:0-4828 GCA_044377255.1 Bacteroidia bacterium | reverse complement strand
GTTGCCGGCTCAAGTATGCCGTTTCTTCTAATCAATGGCGTTTTGATCCTATCTGGATGCTTGTAAAATGAGAAAGCAAATCTACCTTTTAAACAAGTATGACCTTGGTTAACAGCCGAGGTATAAGGCGCCTGAATAGATTTTACTTTGCCATTCACTTTGGCAACTTCTAATTGGCATCCTACGCCACAATAAGTGCAAATGGTTTTTACTTTTTCATCCACAGCAATTGATTTGGATTCAAACACATCGCTGATGGCCGAGGTAGGACAAGCTTGGGCACAAGCTCCACAGCTTACGCAATCCGATTCCATGAAACTGGTTTCATTGCTTTTTACTATGTGGCTATCAAAACCTCTACCCGCCATGCTCAAAACAAACTCTCCTTGCACCTCATCACAGGCCCTTACACACCTAAAACAGTTAATGCACTTGCTCATATCGGAGGTCATGTAGGGATGACTTAAGTCTTTCTTTCTGTCCAAATGATTTTTACCTGCAGGGTACCTTACATCTCTCACACCAACTTGGGCGGCTACACTTTGCAACTCACAATTGTTGTTTACCTCACAAGTTAAACAGTCTAATGGGTGATCAGTAAGCACCAATTCTACGATGTTTTTGCGCAGCTTTAATACCCTGTCAGAACTAGGATAAATATACGAGTTAGCCATGATGGGCGTATGGCACGAAGCTTGCGTTTTAACTGGTCCACCAGCTACCAAAGCCACATCTACACTACAAACCCTGCAGGCCCCAAATGGATCTAAATTTGGCGCATCGCACAAGGTTGGAACAAGTTTATTTCCTTTGATTCTTTTAACAAAAGAGAGAATGGTTTCTCCCTCAAAGATTTCATGTGCTTCATCATCTAAATAGGCAATTTTGCTCATTGTAAAAATATTATGCTTGAAAATAAGGTGTTAATTCTTCTTTAAAATATTGTAAGGCATTGCGAATAGGCAGCGGCAAACCACCACCTAAAGCACACAATGAACCAATTTCCATGGTGGTAATTAGGTCGTCGAATAAAACAGGATCTATTTTGGCATCCTTGTTTATTGCACCACTTATTAACTCATACCCACGGGTTGAACCAAGCCTACATGGGAAACATTTGCCGCAGCTTTCATGGGCAGTAAACTGAAACAAATGTGCTATATAATCTATGATTGGATAATCATGAGGCAAACAAACTATGGAAGCATGACCCAATAAAAAATGTTGGGAAGCAAAAGTTTCAAAATCGATACTTAAATCATTGATCTTTGAAACAGGCACCAAGCCACCCAATGGTCCACCAATATGCATGGCTTTTACAGGTGATTTAAATCCTTGTCCAAGCTCTTCAATCACCACTTTTAAAGGTGTGCCCATTTCCACTTCATAGATACCCGGTCTGTTAAAAAAACCATCCAAGGAAACCAATTTTGTGCCGGTAGATTTACCTTTACCTATAGCGGCAAAAGCCTCTCCACCGTGTTCTATAACAAAAGGAATATTGGCCAATGTTTCTACATTATTTACCACGGTTGGTTTATTGAACAAACCATGCTGCGTAGGATAAGGTGGCCTAACTCGCACTTCTGGTCTTTGCCCTTCAATACTTGATAATAGCGCAGTTTCCTCTCCGCAGATATAAGCACCTTGGGCAGAAATTACTTTAAAATCAAAATCAAATCCTGAACCTAAAATATTGGTTCCAATAAAACCTTTTTCGCGAATTTCTTGGATGGCATTATTGGCAATGGTAATAGATTCTGGGTATTCGGCACGAATGTATAAAACACCCCAATTTGCACCCATTGCAAAACCTCCAATGATCATGCCTAATAAAACCGAATGAATTTGATGCTCCAATAAATACCTGTCGCTGTATGCTCCAGGATCTCCTTCATCGGCATTGCAAACAATAAATTTTGTATTACCAGCGCTTCCTTTAGCAGATTCCAATTTAAACGAAATGGGAAAACCTGCGCCACCCCTACCCCTTAATCCAGACGTTTTCAGTTCGTCTAAAATTCGGTTTGAACCTAAATTTAATGCAGTTTCTAGTGTTTTGTAGTAAGCATCAATTCCTATAAATGCTTGAGTTAAAATTTGTTTCCCTTTTGATCCTACAAAATACGATTCTTGAACAGGGTATGAACCATTTTTAACATCTTGAATATGGTTAATTGCTGCGCCAGAATAATTATGACCATTTGTGTGAAAGGCTCCATTTTCGTGGCACCGGCCTAAGCAACACATTTCACCAATTTCATTGGCATTATAATGTTGCAATAAATTTTCTTTTAATTGAGTTTGTGTGCCCGCAGTTAGGCAAGAACTGCCATTGCAAACATATATTTTCTTACCTTTATTTTCTGGTCGCAAAAAATCGTAGAAGCTCGTAGTGCCATATAAATTGGCCTTTCCCATTAAAAATTCATCGGCAAGTTGATCCAAATCCTTTCTGTTGGGTGTACCCGTTTCTCTTGCTAAAACTCCTAACTCTTCGAACAGGTTTTTTTCTAGTCCTTTCCTACCAGAAAGCTCACTTAAGTTATTCGACATATACGCAGACTTGTTTTAAATTCGTTATACCAAATGATAGCTAACCATTGCAATTTATAAAAAAATAAGTATTGAACCATAAATTATTACCGGTATTTTAATTGATTTATAATAGGTTTGCCCCAAGCCACTTTATGCGAATAAATAAGAACATCATAAAACCATTACTTTTAAATTTGCTCTTGCTCATTGGTTCAAACCTATTTGCCCAAAATTATTTTGATGAACCCAAACTCTTAAACCCTAAAAAAAATGGTGCGGCTATTAAGGCTAAATTTAAAGAAGAGTTTGTTTACGAGTACAAAGTAACTCCCGGCAAACATGCTGTATTCCTAAGAAATGGCCTGCGCAGTTCCGATTTTATTGCACCAAAATTGTGGCTCAATATTAGAGACACCGTTTACCCGTATCAAGTAGATATTGTTTATTCTAGGTATCCGGTGCATGATAGTGTGTACAAAGAAATCTACCCATTGTTGTGCAACAGGTTGATTCACCTTTTTCAGTTAGATGCTTCTTTAAATGATGCTGATTTTACTTGGAGAACCATTTTACAAACCCATATCGACAATGATGAACAGGTAAATAAATTGTTTCATGGAATTGTTATTTGGTACAGAACTCCTGCTGAGGAGGCCAAATTAAACAAGCAACAAGATAGCTTACCTGTCGCCAACGCTTCGGTTCAAACCGAAAAAAACGCGCAAGGTGGCATCAAGGAAATGGAGAGCACTATTGCCAATATTAAACAAGACAATATCTTAAGCGACTCCATCAAATTGGCCATTGAAAATAAGCCTTTGGATGTTCAAAAAACAATGATTCAAAAGCATTTGCAAATACAAATATTAAAGCCATCCACCATCAAATTAGCAGATAGAACGCCATTTGAGATTCAACAATACAAGCGACAAATCAACGAATTTTTAAAGCTCAATCCGTTTTATGATAGTGTGGTTTGGAAGGTAATGGAAAGGCACCCTGAATGGGTAGATGCATTGGTGGTAAACGATTGGACAGGCAGTATGTATGGCTATGGCGCGCAAGTTGTGCATTGGCATATTAACAATTACAGGTCGTCAGGAATTAGGTTTTTAACCCTCTTTAATGATGGCGATAACAAAACCAATGCGAGCAAAATTATTGGTGAAACTGGCGGAATATATTCTGTTGAGGCATCTGATATACCAACCATTATGAACCTGTTTAATTTGGTTCGCATCAATGGCAGCGGTGGCGATAGACCAGAAAACGACATTGAGGCAATTCTTGAATCGATTAAGAGATTTCCAAACCACCAAGAGGTTATTTTAATTGCCGACAACCTTGCTTGTATCAGAGACATTGAATTGGCTTCAAAAATTAATAAACCAGTGAGAGTTATAGTATGCGGATACATCAAAGAAGTAGGCGTAAACCCGCATCTGGCCTATTTGGCCAAGATAACCAATGGTGGATTGTACACCTTGAACCAAGATTTAGAAAATATAAAATTAGAAACTTTTGGGGTAGGTGAAATCAAAGATTTTAAAGACAGGCGATTTGGAATAAGCTCACTTCCCTGCAAACCAAAACCTATTTATGAGTTAAATTATGCCAAAGAATCTTTTAAAACTTACACCAATTATGATTCTGCTTTGGCAAATAAAGACCAGGTTCGACAATTGGATTTAAAAGAACAATCAATTGTTAAATTCCCAACGGGCATCAATAAAATGAAGCAATTGATTGCACTGAACTTAAGCAAAAATGAGTTGATTCAATTGCCCAATAGCATCAAAAAATTGGAGAATTTAAAAGACCTCAACCTTTCAAACAACCAATTAAACGAGCTGCCAAAAGGATTTGTAAATTTAAAATATTTAGAAAATTTGAATGTAAGTAACAACCAACTCATTACCGTTTCCTTTTATTTTATCAGTGGCTATTATTTAAAAAAGATAGACCTGTCGCACAATCAAATTGGTTCATTAGACGGTTTGAACCAATTAAAGAATTTACAATATGCCAATTTTAGCTTTAACAATATTACCGAGCTACCCGCAGAAGTGCATCAATTAAAGCGGTTAATAAGTTTAGACTTAAGTAACAATAAACTGCTGTATTTACCCAGAACATTTGTTGGTTTAACTAAATTAGAAGAGCTCAATTTAGAAAACAACAATATCGGATCATTGCCGCCCTATTTATATCGTTTAAGGAAATTAAGGACATTGAATCTGGTGGGAAATCCTATTGGAGAAAAAGAAAAAGAGCGAATTAGAAAAGACCT
>JBILJL010000193.1:0-4868 GCA_044377255.1 Bacteroidia bacterium | reverse complement strand
GGCGGCCTAAGCGGACAATTAAAAATACCTGTACAAACCCTTAGCGCAGGTTTATATACCTATCAAATGATAATCGATGGGCGTTTGGTTCAAACCGGAAAATTGGCGAGAGAGTGAGAGTAGGTAAATTGAAATTTAAAATATGCCTTTCAAAATTGCTTGAATATCCTTAAATGAAGAAAAGGCCTAAAGGCCTAAAAGAATTTTTTGACCTCCAATCCCGAGCCTAAAGGCATCGGGCTATTATTTTAAATGTTTTAATTACAAAAAGCTGCTTTAGCAACTTTTTGTAATTAAAAGCCAAAAGCCTTAACGAACGCTGTTGCTCAAAGTATGGTGTAAAATAAACCCATACATATCTGCTGCATCTTCTATGAGCTTGGTAGTTGGTTTTCCTGCTCCGTGGCCTGCTTTGGTATCAATCCGTATTAAAATGGGTTGATCTGCCGACATTGGGTTTTCTTGCAAAGTTGCTGCAAATTTAAATGAATGTGCCGGCACCACACGGTCGTCGTGGTCTGCTGTCATGATTAGTGTTGCAGGGTATTTAACACCTGATTTCACATTGTGTAAAGGTGAATATTTTATGAGGTAATCAAACTGTTCCTTTTTATCACTTGAGCCATATTCAACCGCCCAACCCCAACCAATAGTAAATTTGTGATAACGTAACATATCTAGAACCCCAACTGCTGGAATGGCTACTTTAAAAAGCTCTGGTCTTTGGGTCATACAAGCCCCAACTAATAAACCGCCATTAGAGCCGCCATGAATGGCTAAGTGCTCACTGCTGGTATATTTTTCTTTGATTAAATATTCTGCTGCTGCTATAAAGTCATCAAAAACATTTTGTTTTTTTTCTAGCATACCCGCTTTATGCCAATCTTCACCATATTCTCCACCACCGCGTAAATTGGCAATGGCATAAACACCACCTTGCTCCATAAACATAATTCTAGAAACACTAAATGATGGGGTAAGACTAATATTAAATCCACCATAACCATATAACAAGGTTGGGTTCGAGCCATTTAATTTTACACCTTTTTTGTGCATGATAAACATAGGTATTTTTGTGCCATCTTTACTTGGATAAAATACTTGTTTGGTTTCAAAATCATTGGGGTTAAAAGCATAACTTACCTCACTCATCCAATCTTCCTGCTTTTGAGTTTGGAGATTGTAGAACCTAATTTTTCCTGGCTCGGTAAATGAAATGAAATTATAAGCAACTACATTTTCATCTTCCTTGCAACCACCTGTGCTGGCTGTTCCAATCCCAGGCAAGTCAATCTCTTTAACCAAAATTCCTTTTTTAGTATAGTGACGCAAACGTGCGCTTGCATCAACCAAATAACTTGCAATTAGGCCATCTTTACCAGCTGTTACAACGCCCTCAAGTAAGTCTTTTCCTTCTGGTATTATTGTTTTCCAAGATTGTGGATCGGTATTATTTGGGTCAATAGCAACTAGCTTATATTTTGGTGCATCTAAATCTGTGAGCACCAAAATTTGATCACCATCATTGCCTATTACATTGAAATTATTTTTAAAGCCTTTGCATAATAAATGAAAGGGACTAACGCCTGTTTTGGGTACAAATTTAATCGTAGGAAAATTGTCTTTTATCAATACCTCATTGCCAGAAGTACCTTCCGAAATATTGATGAAGGTAAATCTTTCATCTTCTGTTAATCCAGCATTGAAATACCTTAATGGGTGTTGTTTGTCTTCATAAATTAATACATCTTCTTTTTGGTTCGAACCTAAAGAATGGTAATAAATTTTCATGAATTCATTCTGGTTGCTAAAGGCTTTTCCTTTGGCTGGTTCATCATAACGACTATAATAAAAGCCATTCCCTTGCCAACTTGCACCGCTAAATTTAACCCATTCTAGCTTGTCGTTTGTTTTTGTTTTGGAATCAACATCCATCACAAAAATTTCGTTCCAATCACTGCCAGATTTTGCAATTCCAATGGCCACAAATTTGTGGTCTTTACTAAAACTTAAACTTGCCAACGAAACTGTTCCATCGTCAGAAAGTTTATTTGGGTCTAAGAATAATTGTGCTTCATTGGGCTTAAATAAATCTTTGGTTCTGTACAAAACACTTTGATTTTGTAAGCCATCATTCTTATTAAAATAATAGTAATCACCTTCTTTGTAGGGAGTACTATATTTGGCGTAATTCCAAATTTCGGTGAGGCGTTTGCGTATGTCTTTTCTAATTTCTATTTGATCCAAATAATGCGCTGTGGCCTTATTTTGTTCAGCTACCCAGCTTACTACTTCTGCTGCGGTGTCGTTTTCTAACCAACGATATGGATCTGCAACAATGGTTCCAAAATAATTATCTTGAACCGAATCTTTATGCGCAACACCAGTGCTTAGTAAGCTTAATTTTTTATCCGACATATTAGGTGAGCAAGCCCCAAGGGCTATCAATGAAAGAAGCAACAATTTACTTTTCATGCATTAAAATTTTGCATAAAAATACAAAAAAATGGCCACAAAGGCTCCAAGGCACAAAGATTTATTTTTTAGTGTGTTGTTGTTGTAAAGTAATGGATAACAAAAAAAATTGCCACTAAGGCACAAAGATTTATTTTTAAATTTATTGTTTTTGGATAACAAGCTTTAAAAAAAACTTTGTGCCTTTGAGTCTTGGTGGCAAAAAATGGCCACTAAAGTTTCATGACGCAGAGTTATTTTATTTCCTAAAATTAAAAAAAACTTCTTGGTGCCTTCGAGCCTTGGTGGCAAAAAAAATTATAGTGCAGCTTCGTAGCGGCGGGTTACTTCGTCCCAGTTGATTACATTCCAGAAAGCGGTCATGTAATCTGGTCTGCGGTTTTGGTAATGCAAGTAATAGGCATGTTCCCAAACATCACAACCTAATATTGGTGTGCCTTTGCAATCTGCAACATCCATCAAAGGATTGTCTTGGTTTGGTGTTGAACACACACATAATTTTTTGTTAGCATCTACACATAACCAAGCCCAGCCAGAACCAAAGCGAGTAGCACCGGCTTTGTTAAAGTCTTCTTTGAATTTATCCCAACCGCCCAGTTCATTGGCAATGGCATCCATTAATTTGCCAATTGGTTGACCACCTTTATTAGCTCCCATGATGGTCCAAAATAAACTGTGGTTAAAATGGCCACCACCATTGTTGCGAACCGCAGCAGGGTATTTGCTAATGTTTTTGCAAATATCTTCAATGCTATGGTTTTCGCCATCTGTGCCCGCAAGCGCAGCATTGAGGTTGGTAACATAAGCATTGTGGTGTTTGCTGTGGTGAATTTCCATGGTACGCGCATCTATGTGCGGTTCCAAAGCGGTGTACTCATATGTGAGTTTAGGTAATTCGAATGACATAATTTTATTGTTTTGAAAGGCGAATATACGACATAACTAATAGTTGGAGAAGATTGTTTTTGATTTTACCCGTATTTTCTATTTTAATGATAAAAGTAAGACAAGGGTTAGTTTTTTCGAAACCTAAATCCAAGGATTTTGATAGAATTTTTATTATTCTTTGATAATAAATTGTTTACATGAGTTCAAAACAGTTAAATTTGTCATTAAATTAAAGATTATTTATATGATTTTCCATAATGCACACACCAAGTATTGGTTCAAAACGAGTTTTCTACTTGTTTCAATTTTACTTTGTCAATTTGTAAGGGCTCAAACACTCAGTACCACCGGCACCTTTTTAAATAACAACGGCTCCGGAAATGTTACCTTTAACCTTCAAAATTCTAATAGCTATCCAATTATTATATCCGAAATTAGGGGTGTAATTGGTACAACCGGAACTTCAGTTGTTTCAATGTATTACAATCCCACCCCAATAAGTGGTGCGCCTGCGGCAATTACTACTGCCAATGGTTGGAATTTGGTTGCAACAAGTTCAATAAGTGCCACTGGTAATACTACAACCACTACAACACAAACATTTCTCTCAGGTCTTAGTTTTATCATTCCTGCAAATACCACCTATGGAATTTTAATATTTGGAACTAGTCAAAGGTATTCTTCCATTGCTGCAGGTACCACAACTATTTCGCAATCTGGGGTTAATCTAATAACAGGAACAAGTATTGGATATGGTGGAAACACGGTTCCTACGGCTCCAACAATTACGCCAAGAGGATGGATTGGGCAAATTGTTTTCGCTCCCGCAATTGCATGTAGCGGAACCCCAACACCAGGTAATGCTGTTGCTTCATTGGGTTATGCCTGTGCTGGTCAGAATATAGGACTAAGTTTAGTGAACGACTCAATAAGAACAGGTTTAACTTACCAATGGTTGCGCTCTACAACTTCAGTTGCAGGACCATATTCAATTATTCCAAATGATACCAATAGGTCTACTATAGATACACAATCTGTTAGTACTTGGTATAGGTGTTTGGTAACTTGCAGTGGCACTAGTTCTGATACATCCACTGCTGTGTTTGTTAAAACCACCACAATACCGCTCTCTGGTACCTATACCGTTAACTCCGGTTTGCCGGCAAGTTCAACCAATTACAACAGTTTGAGCTACCTTGCCTCTGAATTGAGTTGTGTGGGTATAAGTGGCCCTGTTACTATCAATGTAGCGGCAGGTTCAGGCCCCTATTTAGAACAACTTTCTTTTGGCAATATTCCGGGTACATCAGTAACTAATACTGTTACCTTAAATGGAAACGGTAATACTATAAGTACTCCTCTATCGCCAATGGTTTCTTTTTTAGGTACCAAACATTTTATCCTAGATAGTTTCAATATCATAGCAAGTGGCACTACTTTAAGTGGTTTTGGAATTTACATGAGCAATCAAGCTCAGAACATAATTATTAGGAAAAACAAAGTGG
>JBILJL010000192.1:0-4881 GCA_044377255.1 Bacteroidia bacterium | reverse complement strand
AAATGCATCAGGAATAATTAAATCATTGGTTTTGGCTACCCACTGGTTTGCACCTGCAGGACTCTTGGTTAACTCCCAATCATATTTAAACAGAATGTTGAAATAATCTAAATTCCACTTTGCAGGGGTGGTGGTCCATGTTACTTCTAAACCAGAGGTAATTGCATCTTTACCTTTTCCAGAATTGTAATCACTTTTCCAACCAAAACCTTGCTCTTCAATTGTTGCAGATTCTGGCTCAACACCAACATGCTTAGAACTAGCTGCTCCATGAGTTTTACCTAAAGTATGTCCTCCTGCAATCAAGGCTACGGTTTCTTCATCATTCATTCCCATTCTTCCAAAAGTTTCTCTGATATCTTTGGCGGCCAATAAAGGATCTGGATTACCATTGGGACCTTCGGGGTTAACATAAATGAGACCCATTTGAACTGCTGCTAATGGATTTTCTAATTTTCTATCTCCAGAATAACGCTTATCATCCAACCATTTATATTCAGGCCCCCAATAAATACTAGCTTCAGGCTCCCAAACATCTTCCCTACCACCCGCAAAACCAAAAGTTTTAAATCCAGCATTTTCTAGTGCAACATTGCCAGTCAATATCATTAAATCTGCCCAAGAAATTTTATTACCATATTTTTGTTTGATGGGCCACAATAATCTTCTGGCTTTATCCAAATTTGCATTGTCTGGCCAGCTATTTAAAGGTGCAAATCTTTGCTGACCAGCTCTTGAACCTCCACGACCATCGCCAGTTCGGTAAGTTCCTGCGCTATGCCATGCCATTCGAATGAAAAATCCGGCATAGTTCCCAAAATCTGCTGGCCACCATTCTTGAGAGCTAGTCATTAAAGTATTCAAATCCTTTTTCAAGGCTAAATAATCTAAAGATTGAAATGCTTTTTTATAGTCAAAACTATTATCCATTGGATTAGAAAGATTGGAATTCTTGCGCAGCAAACTTAAATCCAATTGATTTGGCCACCATTCAGCATTTGTCATTGCTTTGTGAGCAAAATTGGTATTTGGTTTTTCGGCACTGCCTGAAACCTTGGTATCATAACCCATAGGACATTTAGCAGGCGCTTCCACTAAATTTTGGCCGCTAATGCTAAATGTAATTGAAAACAAAATGCTTGATGTAAAAATTAATTTTCTCATGTAGTTTTCTTATTAACTTATTTGATTGACAAAAGTAATGAGTAAATTTGTCTTATAAAAACGATAGTGTAGATGACATTATTGATAAAATAGATTAATATGTAACAATTCCAATTCATTCTTGCTGTTGCAGAATACAAAGCTAGTTCAATTGATAGTTTATTACGTTTTGTAAAGGCTAATAAAGGCAAATGGCTTCCGGATTTGTTTTGAGCTAAAGTCGCACCTGCTCCTTCAACCTAATACCTTTCTCCGTATGCTGAACCGTGCAGGCTTCGTTGAAAGGATCGTGTTCAAAATACAGTACCCAATTGTTTTCAACTGCCATGTTAAGGATATCTGTTTTTTCCTTCATAGTGTCGAGCGGACGAACATCATAACCCATCACATAAGGAATAGGTAAATGGGCTTGGGTTGGAATTACATCGGCCAAATAAATGAGACTAGTTCCCTTGTATGGGATAATAGGATGCATCATGCTTTGTGTATGACCTTTCGAAAAAAGCAACTCAATTTTATCATGAAACTTATCGGCAGGCTTGAGTAGTTTTAACTGACCACTTTCTTGAATGGGCAAAATATTTTCTTTTAAGAAGCTTGCTTTTTCTCTCGGATTTGGCGCCATGCTCTCATTCCAATGCTCCTCTCCAACCCAATAGGTGGCATTAGGAAAGGCAGTTTGGTATTTGGTTCTATCACTATTAAATTCTATGCTACCACCACAATGATCAAAATGCAAATGGGTTAATACCATATCGGTAATATCTGATTTTTTAAAGCCATGTTTGTTCAATGATTTTTCGAGGCTATCATCGCCATGCAAGAAATAATGACCAAAGAATTTATCATCTTGCTTATTGCCCAAACCATTATCAATGAGCATTAATCTATCTCCATCTTGAACCAATAAACAGCGCGTGGCCATTCGGATCATGTTGTTTTCGTCGGCAGGATTTGCCTTGTTCCAAATACTTTTGGGCACCACACCAAACATGGCACCACCATCTAATTTAAAATATCCCGCATCAATTGTAAATAATTCCATGTAGCAAGTTTAGTGAAATTAATTAACGTAACAAGGTAACATTGCCTTTGAGGTTGGTGAATTTTCCTTTGCGGCCATAGCCTGTGGCAATGTATACATATACATCGGATGGAGCTGGAGCACCTTTAAAATTGCCATCCCAAGCCGCATTCATGTCGGTTGTTTCATAAACCGTTTCTCCCCAACGGTTGAAAATGCGCATTTCAAATTGCTTAACAAACACTCCTTGGATCAAAAAGCCATCATTTAAATTATCTTGGTTGCAGGTAAATGCATTAGGCGCATACATGCGTGGTGCAGTGTTCATGCAAGCGGTGTTCGACCAGCTTTCTATCCAATTGCTATCCTTTTGGTAAGCCACCACTTCGTAACAATAATCATCTTGGTTGTAACTCAAATAATTGTGTTTGGCAGCAAGTGTATCGCTAGTAAATTTTGTGGCAATGAGTTCATTAATGCCCAAACTATCATTCTTAAAATAGAGCTCATAACGCTCCACTCCAGACGCCCATTTTTGATAAGGATTCCATTTCAAAACTGGGTCTTCCAACAACTTATCGTTTTTCTCTACATCCAATTTTAGCAAGATGGTTTTAGCCAAATTGGAAGGCTCGCCTATGCCACCACAGGCATCTTCTATGTATACCACATATTCATAAGAATACCTTTGAACATCTACATCTGTATCTATATAATCGGTGTCGGTTTGAACCAAAACAATGCGCTCAAAACTGCGAATTGGATCAGCGCTTCTCTTTTCTATCACAAACTTATAAGGAAATTTGTGTTGCCTTTTATGCCACTGCAATAAAACATTTTTATTGTTTTCAACCGTAGCTCTCACTGCTCTTGTTTGGGGAGTACTTGCTACAAATAAAGGAATAGCAGCTGCGGTATCACTGTATGAAACTATGCCTTGATAACTAGCAATCACTTGGTAAAAAGTTAACTTGTGACAAAATGCTTGGCTATCAATATATGATAAACTGCTCCCTCCTACTTTGCCAATTTTATCAAACTTTTTACTTTGATCATTTAACCTAAAAATGGTGTAACTCTCAACTGTATCCCAACCCAAATAGGGAGTCCAATTGAGTTGTACCGCATTGGTAATACCCATTGCTTTTAATTCAACTGTGGTATGTTTTTTACTGGGTTCAGAAATATTGTTACACACATCAATGGCTTGCATTTGGTACGAATAATTGTAAAACCGTGTACTTAAATTGGCAAACAACTGAAAGGTATCTTGTAAGTTATTGATGGTTCTTGTTTGGTTAAAACTTGCTCCATTCCAATCGTATTTGAGGAGATAATGGTCCATGTCTGATTCACTATTTTCTTTGAAAGAAAACGAAACAACTTCATCAGATTCTACACTTGCCCTATAAGCAATTGGTAAATTTGGTGCTATGGTATCTTTAAAAACAATCATCGCAACCGAGTCAACCTTTTCTCCTTTGCATCCTTGGTTGTCTATTACTTCAAATAATACAGGTATATTGCCAACCCGCGTACAATTGTAGGTTTGAGGTCCTAATGTATTGATGGTTGTTCCATCAATATTCCACTTGTATGATTGAATAGCAGCGGTATGAATTACCTCACCTGTTAGTTGCACTGTTGCACCCAGACAATTTTTTTGTTTGCTTACTTTAAAGTCAACTTGTGGATTTGGTAAAACTTCAATTGAATCAATAGGTGGTAGACCAATTTTACAGCCAACAGAATCTGTTAATGTTAAATTGGGAATATACCTTCCTGCCCTAGTGTATACATGTGAGGTATTAGAATTGGTATCAATGGTTCCATCTCCCATATCCCATTCATACTTTACTACGTTGGTAGCTAAGGCACTAAAATTAACTTTGAGAGGTGCACAACCAAAATTTGGAAACAATGAATAATTGCCATTAGGACCACCTATAATTACCATATCAGGAATGCTCTTTGATGACGTACAACCTATACTATCGGTAAGCGTTAACATCACAGAATAGGATCCAGGCAATAAGTATATTCTACTAGGATTTTGAAGACTTGATTTTGCTCCATCCCCAAATTCCCAATCCCATTTTTGAATAGGTGTTGACCCTTGCTTAGAATAATCTGTGAAGAATATGGGTGGTCCCGGACAATTAATTTTCTTGGGGGTGGCATCAAAATCTACCGTTGGCGGACCAGTTAATATTTTTACTGTTTTTACAATGGTATCAATACAACCATAAGTATCAAAAGCCATGAGCTTCACTACTACTGAAGTATCGCCAAAATATCTTTTTTTGATCACCCTCGTTAAAGTAGTTTGTTTTTCTATTTCCCAGAAATAAGACATGGGTGTTAATCCAATTAAATCATCGGCAATGGGCGTAAAAACAAAGGTATCAGCTACACAGGTCTTAATCTGTTTAACTGTAAAGTCGGGTTTTGGTTTAGAAATAAACAATTTTCTATTGGCAGAAAACCTGCACCCCATAGAATCTTCTATTACTAATTTTAAAGTATAACCACCATTTTGGTAGGCAGGTGGTTGCAGGTATTTGTAACGCGCGGTTACAGAATCAATGTGGTTATAAGCAGCAGAATCGCCAGTTCCCCAATACCAAATTCTTTTGCGAATGGGTAGGTCGGCCACAGATGAATCTCTTACTTGAACAAGTAATGGCGCACAA
>JBILJL010000009.1:0-20540 GCA_044377255.1 Bacteroidia bacterium | reverse complement strand
AAAGCTGTATGGAATGTGAATCTGCAAACCAAACAAATAATAGGCAAGGTTGTTATATCAAGTTGGACAGAAGAGATGGTATACATAAACAACAAAGTATATGTATGTGGAAGAACAAGTAATTATGTCTATGTGATCAATACAATGAATGACCAATTAATAGATAGCATCAACATTGGTTATGGCGCACAAAACATGATTTTGGATCAAACAGAAAAAATATGGGTATTAACTGTTGGCAAAGATGCCATTGCAGCTCAGTTGCATTGTATTGGAACTTCTGGGAATTTGGTTAATAGCTTTAACTTTAACAATGGAAGCATCCCAAATAAATTAATTTGCAATCCAAGTAAAACAAAAATTTATTGGATCAACAAAGACATATATGTAATGAATATTGATGCCAATCAATTACCAGCAACACCGATTATTTCGGCTGAAGGAAAGAACTTTTATGCCATAGGTTATAACCCAAACCAAAAGGAAATATTAGCATCAGATGCAAAGGATTATGTGCAGAAAAGTGAAATATATAGGTATGATACCGTAGGGAATTTAAAAGGAAATTTTAAGGCGGGAATTAATGCAACTTACTTTTATTCAAAATAGGTATGAACCCTAAAGAAGTGAAAATAAATAGCGAAAACGCCTCTGAAAAAGACAAAATTAATGGGCAACAATATTACCTAGAAAATGGGTATGTAGTTTTCACAGAAGCTTATCATTTGCAAAGAGGAACCTGTTGTGGCAGTGGTTGCAGGCATTGCCCATATAAAAAGAAAAAATAACTAGAATACCATTGCCAATAGTTTTGGCAGAAAAATAATCAATCCTATAATAAAGGCCACAAAGGCAATAACTAAAACCGCTGCAGCTGATAGGTCCTTTATTTTGCCAATACGACTATCCATATTTGGCATCACAAAATCTGCTAAATGTTCGACAGCAGAATTAAAAATTTCAGCAGCAATCACCATACCAATAAGTAGGACAGCTATTATCCACTCTGTGGTTGAAATTTGAAAATAAAAACCTAGTAAAATTGCCAAAATTGCGGCAATAATATGAATGCGCAAATTGTATTCATTTTTCCATAAACCTTTTAATCCATTGAAAGCATAGGTAAAGCTTTTCAATCGTTTCTTTAATGAAAATTTATTAGGTTCAGGCTGCATAAATTACTGCTAAAATGCTTCCGACAAAGTAAAATAAAATCCATTGATTTTACCTTCACCAAAACCAAAATCTATTCTGGTATTGATATGTTCTCTGCGAATTGTTGTTGCTCTAAATCCAAAGCCATAGTTGGGTTTAATGTTTTGTATTAAATTACTAAAGTCTGAACCTACGTTACCCACACCACCAAAAACAACTGCACCCAAAGGTCCCCAAATTGTTTTGCGAAACTCAGCTTGTGCAGCAACAAAATGATGGTCGCGGAAATGGCCATTGTAATAACCTCGCATAATCATTTCATTGCCCATAGTACCCATTTGCCGGTATGGCACATCTCCTTTATTAATGCTCGCAAAACCTTGAATTGCTAAAACGTTTTCCTTCCACAAACCAAAGAATTTTCTTACATCAACAGTTACGCTTCTAAATTGGTATTTACTAATTTGAGATGGGAAGAAGAAGTAATTGCTAATCTCTAAATAAGCACCTTTCAGAGGATAGTATATATTGTCTCTATTATCAAAAGCCAAAGCAAATCCTGCGCCAAAAATAGTATAGCCATTTATTCCAGCAACCCCACTAGTGGGAGCTTTACTTAATTCTTTAAACTTAATATTATACAGCTGTTCATACATAATTTGTCCGCCCATGTATAAATCTTTAATGAACTGACGAGTGATTCGGGCATTGATTTTATGTTGTTTAAAATCATATAGCTCTTTAGCAGATTCTGGAGCGGCATTACCTATCCCCCAATAGTACTCATTAAAATTATTGAATACATATTGTGCCTTTAGGTTATACTTATTTTCAAAAAAGAAAATATCGGCACTTGGTCTAATATTAAACTGTTTATTTTGCGTGTAGGAAGTATTAAGCCTAATGAGGGAAGGACGTGTGTTTTCCTTTTGGCCATTCCTAAACATATACCCCAAACTCAAACCTAGTTTAATACCAGTTTCAGGCGCCACCGACCAAATGGGAAGGGTAAAAAAATAGTTCTTTTTAGGCTTAACAGAATCACCTTCCATGATTCGGTAGAAGCGATTGACCAATCGGTTAATACCATTATCTTTTTGGGCATGAACCTGCTGAGTACTAAAAAAAAGTAAGAAAAAAAATGCTAATAAAACTAATCTAATCTGTGGCAAGCTCACTAGGATTTAAGGCAATAATCTACCATACATTCTAGGGAAAGGAATACTCTCACGCACATGAGGTAATTTACAAACCCATGTTACAAGACGCTCCAAACCTAAACCAAATCCTGCATGCGGCACGGTACCATATCTGCGTAAATCTAAATACCATTCAAATGCTTCCATTGGCAATTGGTGCTCATTGATTTTCTCAATCAATAATTTTTCATCGGTTTCACGCTCGCCACCCCCAACAATTTCGCCGTAGCCTTCTGGAGCTAAAACATCCACTCCACGTGCAAATTTTGAGTTATCAGGATCACGTTTTAAGTAGAAAGCTTTTACTTCATGAGGCCAGTTATAAACCATAATAGGCACATCAAATAAGCGCGTTATTACCGTTTCATCGCTACCACCTAAATCATTACCATAAGTAAAATTACGCGCACTGTTTAGCCATTGAGGTATGTTTCTTTCGTTCTCCTCCAAATCACCTAACTCTTGTTTGAGTTTATCAATTTGTGCTTGGTTAAAACCAATTTCACCCTTTTTCATACCAGGTGTTTTTATTTTCTCTTCGCGCTCAACAATTTCGGTTTGAACCAAACTCATTCTGGTTTTTACGGATGATAGCTCATCTTCGAGCGAAGTAATTGCATTTTTCCCGTTCACATCTTGCTCGCCTTTGATGATGCGCACTGCCTCATCATAAGTTAAGCGAGGAAACGGCTTAACAATATTTTTAAGAATTTCCGTATCTCGTCCAATAAGAGTCAATTCCTTTTCGCAACCTGCCAAAACAGAACTTACTACCGAACGAAGGAAATTCTCAATTAAATCCATGTTTTCGAAAATATCATAGAAAGCCATTTCTGGTTCTATCATCCAAAACTCACTTAAGTGGCGTCTTGTTTTAGATTTTTCGGCACGAAATGTAGGGCCAAAGGTATAAATTTTCCCCATAGAAAAAGCCATGGCTTCACCATATAATTGGCCACTCTGACTCAAGTATGCGGGGTCGCCATAGAAATCTGTTTCAAAAAGATTACTAGTGCCTTCACAAGCATTTCCTGTGAATAAAGGAGCATCCATTTGCACAAAACCTTCCTTTTGAAAAAACTCGTGAATAGCAAAAATTATCTTATTGCGAATACGCATGATGGCCCATTGACGCTGACTACGTAGCCATAAATGACGTTTGTCCATCAAGAAATCTACTCCATGTTCCTTTTTAGCAATTGGGTAATCGTTGGATTCACCAATTAATTTTATGCTACTAGCTTGTAACTCAAATCCACCTATTTGGCGCTCATCTTTAAGCACCTTACCTGTTATTTGTAAAGAAGATTCTAGGGTAACCTTACGGGCTTCCTCAAAAAGTTCTTCTCCAACTTGCTCAAGACTTACAACACATTGGCACCAACCGGTACCGTCACGGAGGATTACAAAAACAAGACCTTTACTCTCTCTTTTGTTACTAGCCCAACCCATGAGCGTAACCTCCTGACCTTCATAATCTCCAAGATTATTAATCAAATATTTCTGCACAATAAAATACTCCTATTTTTTTAGTTATTAAAGCGCAAAAATAGTGCTTTTTATGCTCATCACAAAGTAGATAATACGTTTTATAAAAGGTTTACAAGGTATTAAATCAAATAAATATAAAATTAATAACGAAAAAAATTCGATATAAAATTAAATTAATACCGTAAAATGAAAGTTAAACTTTCATTTTACGGTATTAATTATTAACTTTGAAGTATGATAAAGCGAATAATTGAAGAGAAAATTGAGAAACTAATGAAGCAGTTTCCTGCAGTTGCGCTAGTTGGTCCAAGGCAATGCGGTAAAACAACCTTAGCTAAAATTATCCAAAAAAAATCTAAAATTGAAGGAGTCTATTTTGATTTAGAAAGCCCTCAAGATCTTCGAAAATTTGAAAATCCAGAATTATTCTTAACAGCACACGAACAAAATCAGGTAATCATAGACGAAGTACAGCGGATGCCTCAATTATTCCCCATCATGCGCTCATTGATTGATAAAAAACGAAAAGTTGGACGGTTTTTATTGTTAGGTTCAGCTAGTCTAGAATTGGTAAAAGGCTCGTCAGAATCATTGGCAGGTAGAATCTACTTTTTAGAAGCCACTCCGCTCCTGTTAATTGAGCTACCCAACAAAAGCAATACTATTCAAAAGCATTGGTTTAGAGGGGGATTTCCCGCAGCTTGGAAAGCCAAAAATGATGATGATTACTACCAATGGATGGATGGATTTGCAAGAACATTTATTGAAAGAGATTTGAACAATTTATTTGGAACTACCTTTTCCCCAAATCTTATGTTCAAGCTATGGCGCATGTTAGCCCACTATCATGGGGGTATCTGGAATTCGCAATCCTTTTCAAAAGGCTTAGATGTTAGTTCTGTTACCGTTAACCGTTATTTAGACCATTTGCAAGGTGCGTTTATGGTAAGAAAACTTTTGCCATACTACCACAATACCTCCAAGAGATTAGTTAAGAGTCCGAAAGTATACATCAGAGACAGTGGTCTATTACATTATTTACTAGATATTCATCATGCTAAAAACTTGCAATATCATCCTATGTTAGGTTATTCATGGGAAGGTTATGTTATTGAGCAAATTATTTCATTGCTTCCTAATAATATTCAACCTTACTATTATAGAACACAAGATGGTGCTGAAGTTGATTTGGTTTTGGTAAAAGGTATCAAACCAATTGCATGCATAGAAATTAAATACTCTGAAACTCCTTCACTATCCAGAGGTTTAGCTGAAAGTATCAAGGATTTAAAAACGAAGAATAACTATGTTATAACAACGGGTAATGACCAAATATGGCCAATTAATAAATGGATAAATGCAGTTGGATTAAGAAGTTTTCTTACAGATATTTTGCCAAAAATTATTACAAAATAAATTAAATTAACCCCGTAAAATGAAAGTTGAACTTTCATTTTACGGGGTTAATTTATTGCTTAATAAATTGAAATGTTTGATTTTTCCCTTTAATTATAAGGAAGTAATTACCATTTGGCAACTCTTCAACTACTATAGGTTCTGTGCCTTTCAAATTCCCTTTCAACATTTCCTTTCCATCTAAATTAATGATTGAATAGGGCAAAATTAGATCTTGAGGAACCCCTTTTAATTGAACAGCATACTGTGTAGGATTAGGATACAAAGATATTCCTCCTCCTAGTAGAGCTTTATCAATACCCGTTTGCGGATTGAGTGATTGAACAAAACTGCCAAATACACCAGAACCATAAGTGGATACAATCATTCTGCCATCAATGGTTCTATGATCCATCATGGTTACAATTTGTGTACCTATTGTATTTGCCCCTTGGCGTGTCCAAACAGTTTGCATGCCATTAATCTTTTTTGTGGCGTACAAACCAGTACTGGTTCCAACAAAATAAACTAAACTATCAAGTGTGGGTGCAATAGTTAACCAGCGACAACTAGGACCATTACCAGAGCCAGAAGTATTCTGTTCTAGGTTACCACTTATTGCCACCCAGTTTGCACCGCTATTGTTACTTTCAAAAATACTTAGCACATTATAATTAGTGAAGACTACATAAATTTTTCCAGTATCAGTTGGATGCTGTGTGATGCATTGAATATAGCCCCCAGGGAAGTTTGCACCACTAATTAACTCAGGTTTACTAGCAGTGTCAGTAGCATTTCGCAGCCTATACAAGCGACCTTTCTCCGTGCCATAATACAATACATCGTTCTGAATTTTTGAACTAAACATCGCTGAAATTTGGTCGCCTGCATTGCTCAATAAAGTATTGTTTAATTGTGTCCAATTTACATTGCTTGCATTGCTATCCAATTGGTTTTTTAAAGGAATTGCAGTTATATCACTGTTTCTCCAAATAACATTCCCTGCTGGTGTATAAAGCACCTTGAAATTATTGGCATCTGGGGTAAATGGATTAATAAATTGGTAAACACTTTTATCAACGCCTTTAGGATCAATCCGTGTAAATTTATTGGGAATGCCGTTGGCATCTAACAACATTCTTTGCATCCTCCCTTGTTGAATCGACAAATATACTTCTCCCCCACCTGGCTTAACAAAGCAATAAGCGCCATCATAACTCAATGGCATGGTCCATGGATTTGCAGCTATTGAACTTGCTGTTAAATAGGTGCCATTGTCTTGCAAACCACCAACAGTTAACATTGAATTACTTCCATGGTCGAGGGCAACAGTATAAAATTGAGAGGTTAAATAACCATTATTTAAAGATTCCCAACTAACAGAAGTTGCCAGATTATTTTGGGTTACAGAAATACCCCCATCATGAAATGAAATCATTTTTGATGCATTGCCTGGATAAAAAACCACCCCATGGTTATCTGGGTGGTGATTGGGATAAACCTTAAAATCGGGTAAACTGGTTCCAATACCATAACCGCCTATCCATGTTGTGTTAATATTAGTTTTGAACCCATCTGTTGAGCGGTATAAATTGGTTCCACCCAAAAACACAGTATTGGCGTCATCTGGTTTCACATTTATTTCTAGGCAATAACCTCCTTGTGAAATAAAATCACCAAATGCTCCGCCAAGTGTTGGAATGTTTGCACTGCGGTCCTCTAAAATCCCTCCAACTCCTGAACCATCTCCGCTTACATAGGTATATTTCCAAAGACTATTGAACTCGCTCCTACCTTCAAAAGTTTTACTTTCTTTTCCAAATCCAGGGGTGTTTGCTACGAAATAAACTTGCTTTTCATCACTAGGTGATATACCAATTGAAATGCGATCGAAACTAGATTGAAAATTACTTGGTGTTATATTTGCCCAAGTTTTTCCATTGTCTGCAGAGCGCCAAAAACCTTGCTGCTGCCCACCACCAGATAAGGTTGCATAAACAACTCCTGTTGGGCTAATAGCCACATCCGTAAAATAACTATAACTTGATGCCAATGAACCGCCCCCTCTTACTTTAACCCAACTTAGACCCGCATTGATACTTCTAAAAATACCATCAAAGTTTGCTGCAAACAATACATCGGCAGTATCTATGGTATGGTTAAATGCCAATCGGTGAATAACAGACCAAGGACCAGATAAGCCGCCCAAACCGCTTGCCACATTACCTGCTTTTACCCATGTATTACCACCGTCTGTAGATTTGTATACGCCACTTCCATTATAAAATGCACCAGGAATATTTCCACCATATAGCTCACCTGATGAGGCATACCAATTCTTTAATTTTCCTGGTCTGGTATCTTGAACCAAACTAGTTATGTTAGCTGTAGGAACACTTGAGATATTGCAGGCATACCATGATATTCCACCATTGGTACTTCTCCAAATTCCGCCTGTAGCTGCACCAGCTAATAATACCTCTGTATTGCTTTTATCTATTACCACACAACGTGTTCTGCCTCCAACATTTGATGGCCCTATAGATTGCCAAGTAGCAAATTTTTGTAAGCCAACATCGCTAGGCAAGGTTTGTGAAAAGGCCAATTCCTTGGCACGCATGTCATTTGGAATTAATCCAGTAGCAGGATCACCCAACATTTTGAGATTCCACTTTAACCTACCAGATAAATTTTGGATCATACCTTCACCTGCTGAACCATTTGGCATTAGGGCAAAGTTAATGATGAAAAGTGCTAATATAGCTAGTGCTAAAATGCTGCTGTATTTTTTCATTTATTTTAAATAGTAAAATCAAAAATACAAAATACAATCCAAAGGAATGAGGTTAATTTAAAAGGATTTTCTTCACAAAGGATGAATTTCCTATTTGAACTTTAACCAAATACACACCTGCTGCAGCTTCATTTAATGGAATTTCAATTTCCTTTAAACTTTCATCCTTGTATTTATTTGTATAAACCTCTTTACCATATATATCTAAAACCTTTGCCTCAATTTCTTCACTTGAACTACTTGATAAAATAACAAATAACAATTTATTATTTGGATCAAACCTAAGACCTATAATTTGTTCTAAATTATTCTGTATTAAACCAGAAGGAGAACACATGCATTTTATTATTCTGAAACTGGTATCCGACACATTAGATGAAAGGTCGCGCACAATATAAAAAGCCTTAAAGAAACCTGCTTTATCGCAGAAGGGTTTCCCATTGGCATTTAAGGGCAATGTATAACCTACAATAAGAAAAGGTCGCATTTCCATATCTGTATTCGCATTGTCCTCAAGTGAAACTGGAGGATCCCAGTATTCATTCTTGCATGGAACATTCATTGAGTCTACGCCAAGTATATTTACTTTGGGTTTTAATGTATCAACTGGCATCAAAAAAGTATGAAGAGAATTTGAACCATTCATTGAATAGGCTCTTACTTCTTTTGAACCAAAAGTAATTAAGATAGAAAACAATAATATAGAGGTAAGAAATCTTTTCATATTTAACATATTTTAATGTAAATATAAAAGAAAAGATTGAGTGTTCCTAATATTTATAAATTAGCTAGTGGCCTAATTATCGTAACCCAAATTTGGTGCTAACCAACGTTCAACGTATGCAACACTTTCATTTTTTCGTTTGGCATAATCTTCTACTTGGTCTTTGCTAATTTTACCTACCGCAAAATATTTACTATCTGCATTGGCAAAATAAAATCCGCTAACCGCAGCCGTTGGATACATAGCAAAGTTCTCTGTAAGGGTTATTCCTGTTGCCTTCTCAGCTTCTAACAAATTAAACAACTTGCGTTTCTCTGTATGGTCAGGACAAGCAGGATAGCCCGGTGCCGGTCGGATACTATCATATTTTTCTCTGATGATTTCTTCATCCGTTAAGCTTTCGCCTTTTGCAAATCCCCAGTATTCGGTTCGAACCAACTCATGCAATTTTTCTGCAAAGGCTTCTGCTAACCTATCAGCCAAAGCTTTAATCATGATACTGTTGTAGTCGTCGTGGTCTTTTTCAAATGCCTCAATCAAAGGTTCAATTCCTATACCTGCAGTTACAGCAAACATGCCCATATAATCTTGCTTACCTAATTCTTTAGGAGCAATAAAATCTGCTAAACATATATAAGGTTGATCAGCAGCTTTTTCATTCTGTTGGCGCAAGAAATTAAAAGTTACTTCACTACCATCTGCCTTTTCTAACACTACATCATCGCCATTGGCCTTGGCCTTATAAAAGCCAAAAACAGCCTTGGCTTGCAATAAATTATTGGCAACAACTTTATCCAATAATGCATTTGCATCTTTAAACAACTTAGTTGCTTCAACACCTACTACTTTATCTTCCAATATCGCTGGATACTTGCCCGCCAATTCCCAAGTTGAGAAGAAGGGAGTCCAATCGATGCGCTTGCGCAATTCCGTCAATGGGTAATTTTCCAATGTTTTATTTCCAAGGAAAGTTGGTTCAATAATATTGTCAAAACCTACTTGTATTTTTTTAGCCCTTGCCTTTGCCAAATCCACAAAATTCTTGTCCTTTTTGCGGTTTTTATAATCAATTCTAAACTGTTCGTAATCGGCCTTAAATTTATTCTTGGTTCCTTCTTTTTGGTCTTTGCTTACCAAACTTTGAACCACAGGTACGCCCTTACTTGCATCCAAAACATGTACTACCGCTCCGCTATAAACAGGATCTATTTTAACAGCAGTGTGCGCTCTAGAAGTGGTTGCGCCACCAATTAACAATGGAATTTTCATACCTAATCTTTCCATTTCTTTGGCAACATGCACCATCTCATCCAAACTAGGTGTAATTAATCCACTTAAACCAATTACATCTACATTTTCTCTGATGGCAGTTTCCAATATTTTTTCTGCAGGCACCATCACGCCAATATCAATGATATCATAGTTGTTACATGCCAAAACTACACCTACAATGTTCTTTCCAATATCATGCACATCCCCTTTTACAGTAGCCATTAAAATTTTTCCTTGTGAGGTAGAAGTATCGCCTGTTCTTCTCTTTTCTTCTTCCATAAAAGGCATCAAGTAGGCTACAGATTTTTTCATTACCCTAGCACTTTTTACCACCTGAGGAAGAAACATTTTACCTGCACCAAACAAGTCGCCCACCACATTCATTCCTGCCATCAACGGACCTTCAATTACCTCTAGCGGCTTTGCATATTTTCGCCTTGCTTCTTCGGTATCCTCATCTACAAACTCAATAATTCCTTTTATCAAAGCATGACTCAAACGCTCTTCCACCTTGAGTTTGCGCCATTCATCGTCTACTACTTTTTCTTTACCTTTTCCTTTTACGGTTTCAGCATAGTCTAATAAACGTTCTGTGGCATCGTCTCTCCTATCTAATAAAACATCCTCTACACGTAGCAACAATTCTTTGTCAATTTCATCGTATACCTCCAACTGACTAGGATTTACAATACCCATATCCATTCCATGTTTGATGGCATGATACAAGAAAGCTGAATGCATGGCCTCACGCACTTTATCGTTTCCTCTAAATGAAAAAGAAACATTAGAAACACCACCACTAATCTTAGCACCTGGCAAATTTTCTTTGATCCATTTGGTACCATTAAAGAAATCGAGGGCATTTTTTCTATGCTCTTCCATTCCAGTTGCCACTGGAAAAATATTGGGATCAAAAATGATATCGCCAGCATTGAAATGCACTATTTCTGTTAAAATTCTATAGGCGCGTTCAGCAATTTCTATGCGGCGTTCAAAGTTATCGGCCTGACCAACTTCATCGAACAACATCACAATCACGGCAGCACCAAAGCGCTTGACTATTTTAGCCTGACGAATAAACTCTTCTTCTCCACCTTTTAATGAAATGGAGTTCACCACGCATTTTCCCTGCACGCATTTTAGTCCAGCCTCAATGATCTCCCAACGGGAAGAATCTATCATGATAGGCACACGAGAGATATCGGGTTCTGAACCAATTAAGTTCAAGAAACGCACCATTGATTCAACCCCATCAATCATACCTTCATCCATGTTGATGTCGATGATTTGCGCGCCGCCCTCTACTTGCTCGCGGGCCACGCTTAATGCAGCTTCTAAATTGCCTTCACGTATCAAACGCAAAAACATTTTTGAACCGGTAACATTGGTTCGTTCGCCAACGTTTACAAAGTTTGTATCTTTGGTAATCACCAGTGGCTCGAGACCACTCAGTCTTAAAGTATAGTCGTTCTTCATTGTTTGTTTTTATTTAACCACAGAGCTCACTGAGAGGGGACACAGAGAGCACAGGTTTCCTTTTTTTTTGTTTTTATTTAACCACAGAGTTCAATGAGAGGAGACACAGAGAGCACAGGTTTCCTTTTTTTTTGTTTTTATTTAACCACAGAGTTCAATGCTTATAATTTTTAATTTGCTAATCGTTTTATTCCGTTTTTTAAATAATGGACATTAAAATTTATTAGTAAACCTATTTTATGGTTACCCAATTTTAAATAGGTTAAAAACTGAGCGGTATGCACATCTGTTAATGCATCTACTGATTTAATTTCCACAACCACTTGTTTTTCCACTAATAAATCCAACCTATAACCACAATCCAAAATTACTTCCTCATAAACCAAAGGCATTGGCTTTTCCTTTTCAACAAACAAATTTTCCTTTTTGCTTAACTGATAAAACAAACATTCTTGATAAGCAGATTCAAGTAAACCAGGACCAAGTGACCTATGAATTGCAATGGCTGCCCCAATAATCTTTTCTGTGATTTGATTTACCTCCAAAATTGTATTCGATGTTTAAAAATTAAAAATTTGTGGTCTCTGTGTAAAACCTCTGTGCCCTCTGTGGTTAATTTACATGTTCCTTAACCGAAATTGCCCTAGGGCTATACTTAGCGGCCATATCGGCGATGGCTTTGATGTGGTCTGGTGTAGTGCCGCAGCAGCCGCCTAGGACATTTACTAGACCTTCTTTACAGAACTCTTCCACTTGTTTGGCCATGGCATTCGGACTTTCGTCGTATTGTCCAAACTCATTGGGAAGTCCGGCATTTGGATAAGCGCTTACAAAGAATGGTGAATGTGTTGCCATTACTTGTAAATATGGTCGCAGTGCACTTGCACCTAAGGCGCAGTTTAAACCAATACTTAGCAAAGGCATGTGTTGCATGCTAATTAAAAATGCTTCTGTGGTTTGACCCGATAAGGTTCTTCCTGAGGCATCGGTAATTGTGCCAGAGATCATTACTGGCCACTTTTTACCTAGGTCTTCAAAAAGCTCATCCACTGCAAACAAGGCAGCCTTGGCATTGAGGGTATCAAATATGGTTTCAATTAACAATACATCTACTCCACCCTCTAATAATTTGCGGGCTTGTTGTTTGTAGGCTACCACCAATTCATCGAAAATAACTGCGCGGTAACCTGGGTCGTTTACATCTGGGCTAAGCGACAAGGTTCTATTTGTGGGACCGATGGCACCAGCTACAAAGCGAGGTTTATGAGGTTCCTTGGCAGTCATTTCATCGGCAACTTCGCGGGCAATTTTAGCAGATTGAAAGTTGATATCATCTACTAAATGCTCAAGGTGGTAATCGGCCTGAGCAATGGTGGTACCGCTAAAAGTGTTGGTTTCAACCATGTCAGCCCCCGCTTCAAAATACTGGCGATGTATGCCTTTGATAATTTCTGGTTTGGTAATAGACAATAAGTCGTTATTTCCCTTTAAAGGATGCGAATGGTTTTTGAGTGCATCATTTCTAAAATCCTCCTCTTCCAACTTATGACGCTGAATCATGGTGCCCATGGCTCCATCGAGGATAAGGATGCGTTCCTTTAATATACTTTGTATGTTCATAATAAATGTCCATGGTCCATAGTAAATAGACCATAGCAAAATGCTAGGATCAGCCATAACTATGGACTATGGGCCATGGTCTATGGACTTTTTCCTGAAAGAAATTGCTGGCTTGTGTTTGAAACCTCGATGGAGGCTATCATTCACTTATCAGCATTCGGGGGAGAAACCTCGAATAAGGTATTAGCACTATACGCTAGCTGGTGAGCTAACGAACTTGCCAAGACATCATAGGGCCTATTCCCTCCGTCTTTCTGGATAAGTGGTACAAATATATACCTAATGTTTGATGTTACAAGTTTTTTTTGCCCTATACCAGGCTTTCATTGATGCAGAATATGTCGCAGGTCGCAAGTCGCAGGTTTTGTAAATTATGGTACATTAACCGGGTTAATAACCCGCAGAGACGTCGATTTATCGCGTCTCCTTTTCCGACAGGTCGTAAGATTCAGGTTTTCTAAATAGAATGTAAATTAATAGCCCGGTGCATTTAGGCCCGGGATTGAGAATGTAGCAAAATTCTTCTACAGGACTATGAAAGCGAAAATTGACTAGAAATAATTAAATCCTGTCATTTTTTGGTTCAAACCGAAACTTGCAAAATGCCCAATAGATTTGGGGACAAGCGGTGGATAAGCTGGCTGAATAACAGAGGTGAATGTTATTAAACCAACAATAATTCAGCACTTTAGCTTAGAATTCAAATATTAATCGTACCTTTGCACCTCAATTTTAATAAAGTACTTTGAAAAATTTTAGTGAACTAGGCGTAGAGCAGTCCCTCTTGAATGCGATTCAAGAACTGGGTTATGAGAACCCAACGCCTATACAGGAGCAGACGATTCCTGTATTTTTAGAAACCGGACGCGACATTTTAGGATTAGCCCAGACGGGCACCGGTAAAACAGCAGCATTTGGCCTGCCTATTTTGCAGTTGCTTGACCCTTCTGCCAAGCACATCCAATCATTGGTTATTTGTCCAACCCGCGAACTCTGCATGCAGATTTCTCGCGATTTAGCTGGTTACAGTAAACAAAAGCCCGGTATTAACGTGGTGGCAGTTTACGGTGGAGCCAGTATTGAAGGCCAAATTAGAGACATTAGACGTGGAGCCCACATTGTGGTTGCAACTCCAGGTAGGTTAATGGATTTAATGAAGCGTAAAGCCATCAATATCAACAATGTAAATTTTGTGGTATTAGATGAAGCAGACGAAATGTTAAACATGGGTTTTGAAGAAGATGTAGAGTACATCTTGGGTCATACACCTGAAGAAAAACGTGTTTGTTTGTTTAGTGCTACCATGCCTAAATCTATACGTAATATTGCTAACCGTTATATGAAAGATGCGGTTGAAATTAGTGTAGGTAAATCAAATTCTGGTAATGTAAATATTACCCATCAGTATGCAACAGTGCATGCAAAAGACAAGTATGCTGCTTTGAAACGTTTTGTAGATTATAACTCTGATAACTTGTATTGCATTATCTTTTGCACTACCAGATTGGAAACACAAGATATTAGTGATAAGTTAATAAAAGATGGTTACAACGCTGATTGTTTACATGGCGATTTGAGCCAAGGTCAGCGCGAAAAAGTAATGGGAAGATTCCGTCACCATGCGGTTAAAATTTTGTTGGCAACAGATGTTGCTGCTAGAGGAATTGACGTTTCGGGCTTAACTCACGTAATACATTACCATTTGCCAGATGATATTGAAAACTACACACATAGAAGTGGTAGAACAGGCAGAGCTGGAAATTTAGGTGTTTCGTTTACGCTATTAAACATGCGTGAAGGTGGCAGATTAAAAGACATTGAGCGTTTGAGTAATATCAAATTTGAAAAAGTTTTGATACCAAGTGCGCAAGATGTGAGAGATAAAAAATTGGTAGCATTTACAGATACCATTATCAATACCGAAATTGATGCAAGCATTTTTGATGCACATGTAATGAAAGGCATTGAATCATTGATGGCACTTGATAAAGAAGAGTTATTACAAAAGTTTCTTTCGCTAGAATTGCGCAGATTCTCTGTAGATTTTAGTCATGAACCAGACTTGAACCTAACAGCTGGAGAACGTGGTGGCGATAGAGATAGAGGCATTAGAGATTCTGGTGGCAGAGGCGGAAGAGGTACTAGAATATTTGTTAGCTTAGGAAAGAAAGACGGATTTGATATTCGTGGATTTAAAGATTGGGTTGCTGCAGCAGCAAGCATCTCATGGCAAGATTTACATGTTGATGTTAGTGGTGTATACAGCTTTGTTGATGCCAAAGAAGAACATGTTCCTGCAATTTTGAAAGCACTGAACGGCACCAACTACAACGATAGAACTGTGAGAGCAGAAGTTAGCGGTGATAGAAGAGGCGGTTCAGAAGGTGGTGGAGAAAGAAGATCGTATGGCGGCGGTGGCGATAGAGGTGGAAGAAGGTCATATGGTGGTTCATCAGAAGGTGGCGGAAGAAGATCGTATGGTGGAGGTTCATCAGAAGGTGGTGAAAGAAGATCGTATGGTGGAGGTTCATCGGAAGGTGGAGAAAGAAGAGTGAGAGAAAGATCTGGTGGTCGTTCGGAGGGTGGATTTGGTGGCAATAGACGTGGCAGCGATAGCCGCGGAGATAGCAGACCAAGTGGAGATAGACCAAGCGGTGATAGAGATAGTAAGCCAAAACGTAGATACGATTGACTGGAGTTGATTAAGGAGTAAAGGCTTTTAGCCGTTAGCCATTGGCTTTTGGCTATTAGCTATTAATTAATTTAAATATATTAAAACCCGGGACTTTTAGTTCCGGGTTTTTTTGTTTGAAATTGGAGCTTAAACTATTTTTTATGATTTAAAATGACAAATAAATATTGAATTACGTCAGTTTAGTGACGGAAATCAATTAAATTGCGTCAGTTTAGTGACGGAAATTAAATTTATTGATGTTACTGAGGCATATGGTTATCCAAGAAAATTACTTGGACTATATCTCTTAATCCTTTACCAAACAAGCTTCTGGCTTCTAGCTTCTGGCCTCTAGCAACTAGAATTCTTCGAGATAAACCAAAAATTAATTACTTTTACAGTCGCAAAATGCAAGTAGCCAGAAGCTAGTAGCAAGAAGCAAAAAATATGATTACAGAACAAACATTGTGGGATGCATTAGAAACGGTTATGGATCCTGAGATTCCTACCATTTCCATGGTTGATATGGGTATTATTACGGGCATTATTTTGAGTAGTGATCAACAAAAGGCATTTGTTGAAATGACACCTACTTTTTCTGGTTGCCCAGCCATTAGAGAAATGGAAAAAATGGTACATACTTGTTTAATAGATTTAGGTATTAAAGAGGTGGAAGTAAGAACCACTTTTAACAAACCTTGGAACAGTAATCTCATCACTGAGCGCGGCAGGCAACACCTCAAAAAACATGGCCTTGCTCCTCCGCCAAAACACCAGGGTGAAATTACCCAAGAGCTGTTAGAGAATATTGAATGTCCGTTTTGTGGCAGCAAAAATGTAGATATGAAAACGCCATTTGGACCAACACTTTGCCGTAGCTTGCATTACTGCAATAGTTGCATGCAGGCATTTGAACAATTTAAACCGGTGGTTTAGTTTATTATGTTTCCAATTAAGTGAGGTTTTCACATAATTTATGATTCAAAAAATACTCATTTTTGGTCTATTTAGTGCTATTGCTTTAAGTGGAATTGTATTTTCATTCAACCTTGGTTTTAGCGCTATTGATAGCAATAGTTGGTGGACAGTTATTGCTTATTATTTAACCCAATCTGGAGGAACAATAGGTACAACGATTGGCGTTTTTGTGGCATGTGTTTTATATACGCTGCAGGAAATTGGATGGAAAAATAAGCTTGTGGTTTTTGGAAAAGCATTTGTTGGTTTGGCTTTAATTATTGGCGCATTTGCTGCCATCAATGAGAAGTTTACAAAGCCTTTGTTGAAGCTTGAACGTCCCAGCCACCATGAAATGTTGAGCCGGTTGCAAATGAATGCTTTGGTTGATTCATTATACCAGCTTAGCAAGGATGAACGCATTGCTTTCTTTGGTATACAAACTTCAAATAAACCAGAGCTGTTTAAAAATATTGACCCATTGGTATTGCAACATTGGGTGATTGAAGGTGGTTATTCTTTTCCTAGCGGACATACTTTTAATGCATTTTTGTTGGCCATGATATATTCATTTGGCATTTTACACAATACCAAAAATGTGAACCTCAGAAAATTGTATTATTTACCTTTTGTATGGGCAACAGGAATTGGCATATCAAGAGTGGCACTAGGTGCTCATAGTATTTTAGATGTTACAGCAGGAGCATTGATGGGAGTGCTTATTGGTGGCCTACTATTATATGTGGATATTTCAAGGCATTTGATTACCAATAAAAAATTCGTAAAATAATTGAACCAATAAGTCATTCAAATTTTATACATAGCGCCTAAAAAAGGCAGATAATTTGACGTCGTTTTTATTTGATTTACCCCACTTTCAACAAAACTTAGCTGAGTATAAACAAGAAGGAAATAATAATTTATTTACGCTACTGGCACTATTGTTAAAATAATTGAATTTGGTTCGAACCTATTAATACCTATTTGAAATAACTAAAAGTGAAGATTGGGTTTGTCTTACTAGGTTTAAAAAGCAAGGTTTACATTTGCCTGAACCCAAAAATGACGTAAGTTTGCAGCATGTTTGAAAATGCACAGAGGACTGAAATTAGCTCATTAGGTGAATTTGGCTTAATAAGTCACTTAACTAAAAATTTTGAATTGGTAAATAATACTAACCTCGGGGTTGGAGATGATGCCGCGGTTATTAGTCCAACACCAGGATATAAAACCGTGATATCAACGGATATGTTGGTGGAAGGAGTGCATTTTGATTTGAGTTATTTTCCCATGAAACATTTGGGATACAAAGCTGTGGTGGCAAATTTGAGTGATATCTATGCTATGAATGCCAAACCCAAGCAAATTACAGTTTCTATCGCTTTATCGAGCAGGTTTTCGTTGGAAGCAGTGGAAGAATTATATGCAGGAATTCAAATGGCTTGCAAAAACTACCAAGTTGATTTAATTGGAGGTGATACCAGCACGGCCAAACAAGGCTTAACCATAAGCATTACAGCCATTGGAGAGGCAAAAGAAGAAGATTTGAGTTTTAGAAATGGTGCCAAAGTAAATGAGCTATTGGTGGTAAGCGGTGATTTGGGAGGTGCTTATTGTGGCTACCAATTCTTGGAACGCGAAAAGCGCGTATATTTAGATAATCCGTCGGTTCAGCCCGACTTATCTGGATACGATTACATCATAGAACGCCAATTGAAGCCAGAGGCACGCAAAGACATCATTGCCATTTTAGAAACCTTAAACATACATCCAACATCTATGATGGATATAAGTGATGGCCTGGCAAGCGAGTGTTTCCATTTGGCAAAAAGCTCCAATGTGGGCATTACTATTTATGAAGAAAAGATCCCAATTGACCCAACTACCTATAATTTTGCGCGTGAATTAGATTTAGACCCTACCATGTGTGCCTTGAGTGGCGGCGAGGATTATGAGCTATTGTTTACTATTAAACAAGAAGATTTTAGTAAATTAGAGCACCATGCAGATTTTAGCATAATTGGTTTTGTAACGGATTCAAATGAAGGAATGAACATGATTTCTAAAAGTGGAAATAAGCATCCTTTGCAGGCTCAAGGATGGACTGCATTTTAACTTAACAATAAATTATTGTAAGTACTCTGTTTTGTAAAGGAAATTACATAATTTGCCTCACTATGTATAAAAGGCTACTTGCTGCATTATTCGTATGTTTATCAGTGCTTTCCAATGCGCAAATTTTGCCAACTTTTGGCAATTCGCGCACAGGAGGCAGCGGCATGCAATTTTTAAAAATACCAAATGATGCCAGGTCCACCTCTATGTCGGGAGCAGTTGTGGGCATTACCAACGATGTTTCGGCCATGTATTGGAACCCTGCAGGCATTACTAAAGTAGATACAGGTAAGGTTAATTTTCAACTTTCGCACACCAGGTATTACGCCAATTCTTCGGCTAACTATTTTGGAGCGGTAATAAATATTGGTAAATTAAAGTATTTGGGCTTGCAGGTACAATCATTGAATTATGCTACTATGGAAGAAACCACCGAGTGGCAACCTTATGGCACAGGTAGGAATGTAAATGTTAGCAACACCTTGATTGGCCTAACGTATGCACAAATTTTAACCGATAATTTTAGTTTTGGGGTAAATGGAAAATGGGCACATGAAGGAATAGCTGATGTGCGAGTAAACAATGTGTTATTTGATTTGGGATTAACATACAATATAGGATTGATGAATAGCAAGTTTGGTGTTTCATTTAGTAATTTTGGAATGAATGTAGCCCCTGATGGCAGTGTAACTATTTTAAAAATGAATGGTGAAAAAACCATAACTAATTTCGCGGAGATAACTGCACCTAGTGTTTTTAGGATTGGTGGTGCGTTAGATGCATTGCACAATTCAACACATATTGTAACATTAGCGGCTCAATTGAATCACCCAACAGATAACAACGAAAGTTTTGCAACAGGTGCAGAATATAATTACCGAAATTTGCTTTTTGCTAGAACAGGTTATGAATTTGGTAGCGATGAAAGCTACAGTTTTCCAACAGCAGGATTTGGCATGCGTATGCAAAGAAATTTTGGGGTTTTTAGGTTTGATTATGGATTCAGCAACAAATCACGCTTGGGAAATATACACCGTTTAACACTATCAATATGTATCAGGTAAAATCTAAGTTTCTTTTTGGGATACTACTACTTATTGGTATAATAGGTATAGAGAGTTGTTCTATTTTTGGAAGCAAAAAAAACAATACTGTTGATGATGTATTAAAACAAGGCAGTATTGATCCAAACCTTGCGCCAAGCAATGTTAGCTATGTTCCTTTATACCCATTTATAAACAATGTAAATAAGCCTTTAGATGTATTTGTTGGCTATGATGATTTGATTTATATTGTAGTTGATAATGATGAAAACAACATAAATGACAATGAACTTTTGATTTATAACCAAAAATCGGAATTGGTGTATAGATTGAATATTATTGGTGCAACAGACATAACTCAAGATAGAAGATTACATACATATGTAGCAGGCAGGGTTTACACTGATGCCACAAAAGTTATCAATGTTGCGGCAGTTTATCACATGGAATTACTGGCAGCAGGCACTCCAAAATTTATTGATACACTCGCACATTATGCCTGTGATGAAAGTAGGAATAATACTTCTTTTAGAGGAGCGGATGATATAGCTGTTCAATTTACAGGTTTGGCAACTCTGTGGGACAATACACTGTATGTTTCAAGAACGGGTCCACGGAACGACCA
>JBILJL010000008.1:0-20542 GCA_044377255.1 Bacteroidia bacterium | reverse complement strand
GTTGGATATACTGGTATTCTCGCAAGTAGATGTGGTGCCTTTGTGCATAGTTCCAGCAAAGGTAATAGGCGTGATGCGCATGCTAGACAATGGCGAAGCCGATGACAAGATAATTGCTGTAGCAGCAGGCGATCCAAGTGTGAGTCATGTAAACGACATTAGTGCCATGCCAGATCATTTTATCTCGGAGATGCGCAGCTTCTTTGAAGACTATAAAAAGCTCGAAAAGAAAACCGTAGTGGTAGAAGATTTCTTGGGCAAAGACATGGCCATCCAAATCCTCAACGATGCCTTTAAACTTTATCAAGAGAAATTTGGACAATAGTTTATTTGCCACCAAGGCTCCAAGGCAAAGAGTTTTTTTTGATTTTTGAGAAAATATATTTAAAGGACAAAAGCCTGAAAGGCTTTAACAATAATAGCCCTGCATTGTATGCAGGGATTAAATGTTTAAATAAACATTGCAACCCAGATATGGGTTGAATGCATTATCAATCATTTGTTTTATCAAGGTTTAAATTGATTATTTTGATTATATCAATTGCATTGGTTAAAATTTTTCGTATAACCTAATTGCAACATTCAACCCATTCTGGGTTGTAAAAAAATATATAGATTTCATAAACCTCGCATTTCATGCGGGGCTATTATAATTTAAGCCCTTCAGGCTTTTATAAAAAATAAATCTTGGAGCCTTCGCGCCTTAGTGGCCATGCTATTTCTATGAAGATCTTAGCTCTTGGTGGCAAAAATTAAAACCCAAAGCTGGCCTTGGTATCGGGGCAGTTGAGCTTGGTGCTTTTGCGTTGTTTGTTGTAAATGCAATGCACAATATTTGCTTGGCCAGATAGGGTATTGCACAAAATATTGTTTTGGATATAAATATTTTTGGAATTGCTAGTTAACGGCGATTCAAAGTAACACCATACTGCATCTTCTTCAATTTCATAGCCCAGAAACTTTAGGGTTATTGGCTTTCCAATAGTAATGGCCAAACGCGATTGAACATATTTGGAAACGATATCTTTATTCACTGAATTATTGGTTTGAAGATTCACCGATTTTTTTTGCTCATTGAAGAGTGCCTGCTGAAAATCGTCGATAAATATTTTGCAACTTACCTCCACAATTTTTTCTTTACTTTTTACCGAAACCTCTGTAACACTCAAATAAAAAGGATGAGCGGCCTTATGTGCTGATAAGCCTATTACCGCTAGAAATAATAAGACAAAGAGTTTTAAATTATTTTTTTTAGTTTGCATGCTTTCAAATGTAAATAAAAATGCAAGAATTTTGGCTTTGGTTTCAAACGGGCTTTACACACATAGCAGATTTAAACGGGTATGACCATATCTTGTTTTTATTGGTTTTGTGTGTGCCTTATGGCTTGGATGAAACCGCTAAATTGCTTTGGCTTATTACAGCCTTTACGCTTGGCCATTGCGTTTCTTTGGCATTGAGCGTTATGGGTTGGGTAAATATTAAAAGCAGCTATATTGAAGTTTTAATACCGCTCACTATTGTGCTTACCGCCTTGTACAATATTTTTTCTTTCGGTTCGAACCAAACCTTGAAGATGCCTATTAGGTATGGGCTTACAGGTTTCTTTGGATTGATACATGGCTTGGGATTTAGTTATTTGTTGCGCTCCTTATTGGGCGCTGGAACCAATTTGACTTTTCCGCTTTTGTCGTTTAACCTTGGATTGGAAGTAGGACAAATTGTAATAGTGGCACTCATTTTTGTAATGGGAACAATACTTACCACTGTGTTTCACTTCTCAGAGATATTGCGTGCAAGAGTTTTGTCTGGCATGGCACTTTTACTTTCCTTGTTGTTGTTAATAGATCGTTTTCCCAATATGATTAAATCTTAAATATGAATAAATATACTATATCATTTTCTTTTTTATTGCTTGGCATTTTTGCTTCAAATGCACAGAACCTTCGCAATAATCCTAATTCCAATCATGGTAACAAGTTTGAGCAATTGGGTACTATTTTGCCTGATGCTGGCACCTATAGAACCGCCTCTGGTGCGCCAGGAGCAAACTATTGGCAGCAACAAGCCGATTATAAAATTGATGCAACATTAGATGAAGTTGGTTTGCGTTTACATGGCTCTGAACAAATTACCTATTACAACAATTCTCCCGATGTGCTAACTTATTTGTGGTTGCAGCTAGATGAAAATCAGCACAATCCCAACAATGAATCCAATAATTTTGATGGCAGCGAAAAATCATATCCGCTTACCATTGGACAACTAGATGGACTCAACTTTAAAAAGAATCTAGAAGGATATGGCGTAAATATTTTGAGTGTTACCGATACTTTGGGTAAGCCTTTAAAATACACCATCAACTATACCATGATGCGCATTGATTTGGTGACCCCACTTAAATCGAAACAAAAATTTAGCTTCAGAATAAAATGGAACTACAAGCTGCCAGAGCGCATGAAGATTGGCGGCAGAGGCGGTTATGAAAAGTTTGGCGATGATAGCAATTGCACCTTCACCATCACACAATGGTACCCGCGTATGTGTGTGTATAGCGATTACCAAGGTTGGAACAACAAGCAATTTACGGGCAGGGGAGAATTCTCTTTGGTGTTTGGTAATTTTGAAGTAAACATGAAAGTGCCGGCCGATCATGTGGTATCTGCTACTGGTACTTGTAGTAATTATCAGGAGGTATTAACACCAGAGCAATTTGCAAGGTGGAAGCGTGCTTCGACAGGCTCAGCAACCGCAGGTTGGCAGGGTGCTTCGCCCACTTCGACAGGCTCAGTGACCGGAGTGGCCGGGGTGAATAGCGTGACGGAGCCTATAGAGGTGGTTACTTTGGCGGAGGCCAGGGCTAGGGAGCTTGCGCCTGATACCAAGAATTTTAGAACTTGGAAGTACAAGGCGCAAAACGTGCGCGATTTTGCTTGGGGTAGTTCCCGCAAATTTGTTTGGGATGCTATGGCCGAACCTATTGCTGGTAAGAATGTGATGTGTATGAGTTATTATCCCAAAGAGGCTTATGGTTTGTATCGCAAATTTTCTACCAAAACCATTGCACAAACCTTGCGTACTTATTCAAAGTTTACCATTCCTTATCCATACCCAGTGGCCATTAGTGTAGAGGCTGCCAATGGCATGGAGTACCCAATGATTTGCTTTAATTATGGCCGAACCGACGAGGATGGAACTTATAGTGCACGCACCAAGTATGGCGTTATTGGTGTGATTATTCATGAGGTAGGACATAATTTCTTTCCCATGATTATCAATAGCGATGAACGCAATTGGAGTTGGATGGATGAAGGCTTAAATACCTTTGTGCAGTTTTTAACCGAGCAAGAATTCGATAACAACTATCCATCGGGTAGAGGTCCGGCACACAAGATTGTGGATTACATGAAGCTGCCAAAAAATCAATTGGAGCCCATCATGACCAATAGTGAGAACATCAATCAATTTGGTCCAAATGCCTATGCAAAACCTGCTACCGCTTTAAACATATTGCGAGAAACGGTAATGGGTAGGGAGTTATTTGATTATGCCTTCAAAGAATATTGCCGTCGCTGGGCCTTTAAACATCCATCACCATCCGATTTCTTTCGCACCATGGAAGATGCTTCGGGCGTTGATTTGGATTGGTTTTGGCGCGGTTGGTTTTATGACATTGAACCGGTTGATATTGCCTTGGACAGTGTGGTGGCATTTCAGGTAAATGCACCATTAAAGCCATTAGAAAGAAGTGAAGTGATTAAAAGAGGTGGCAAGGTACCTGATGATTTTATTCATGTTTCTCGTTTACGCAACAAGCAAAGTGGCATGGTTTTCTTGGTAGATAAAGATACCTCTCTCCGCGATTTTTATTATTACTACAAAGAACCCAAAGAAGAAGAGACAACAAAAACGGTAAATCGTTATGAGAACATTACACCCGTTACTGAGGAAGATGCCAAGCCATATGCCAACATGTATTATTACGAGTTGCAAATGAGTAATGTGGGTGGCTTGGTAATGCCAATCATTGTGCAATGGAATTATGAAGATGGTACCAATGAAGTAGAATATATCTCGGCCTATATTTGGCGCAAGGATGAAAACAAGGTAATCAAAACATTTGCCAAACAAAAGAGGGTAAGTTCTATTTTGCTTGATCCCTATAAAGAAACAGCCGATATCAATGAAGGCAACAATTCATGGCCAAGCAAGGAAGCGCCATCCAAGTTCGATTTGTATAAGAGCAAAGCTAGAACTGGTCGCAACCAGGGCAATGAAGACAATCCAATGAAGAAGGCAAGGCAGTAAAGTGATTAAACAAAATAGTAGATAGAATCTTTATTTTTTCTCAAAATACGGAATCTCATCTCACGGTATATGGCAGTTAAATAGTATATGGTTGATTGAAATATTGCTTTTTGAACCATAATTCAAAAGCTGGGTCAACGAAATCAAACTTGTTATTTATTTCATGGATAATATCATTGTTGATGAGTGTTATTTTGTTTTTACTCACATTACGCGGCGTGCCCAAATGATATTTGTTCATTACTGAAGTACTTGTAAATTTTGTTTCGCCATTTACAACAGCTTTTAACAGGTTTAATTGGGTATGGCTGATGCTCTCAGATTCCTTTTGATACAATGGGGAATTGGCATAAATTAACTCATTTAATGCAGCATTTATCTCTAAAATTGAAGCTTTTTTATTTGTTAAATTCCATGTGTAATGAGCAAGTTGTTGTACATACCATGAATGGTTTTTCATTGCCATTGGAATTATCATAGCCGTTTTTTCATCTATTTGTTTGTTTGTGGACTCAAAGCTTTTAACTATAAATGACACCCATTTTTTTGTTTCAATTTTTTGCAACAACATGATATTACCAAAACGATAAAATGGTTTAGATGGATTATTGAAAATTTCTGTCATCATATGGCGCTTACTGCCATATAAGCAATACGTAACTGAATTATGACGTTGCCAATTGGCCCTTAATTTCTTTTCAAAGATCTGGTAATTGTTGAATGCTGCAAGGTTTTGAAATTCATCTAGGCAAATAATGAATTTAATTCCTCGCTTTTTTCCAATTGTTTCAGGCAGGTTTAAAACCTCCTCATTATTTTTTTTCAATTCAAGCCAATCAAAGCTTAAATTAAAGTCTGTTGTTGGGTCGATCCCAACACTTAATTTGGGGATTAATTTTTTAAAAAACTCTCTTCCACTGCTCATCCATTCCTGCCATTTGGTGGAGGATGCTTTAATTACCTCACGGGCAAAATGTTCCAAAAACTCCTCTTCACTGCTTACTGAAAACAAATCAATAATGATGGTTTTTGTTTTCTTATCATTCTTGTTTATTTCATGAATTACTTTCTCCACCAAGGAAGATTTTCCCCATCTTCTTGGTGAAATGATGGTAGTGTTAATGCCATTCATCAAATTACTTTTTAATTTGGCAGACTCAGCCTCCCTATTGGTAAATGATTTTATACTTACTGTGGTTCCATATATAAATGGCGAATCTTTCATGCTTTAATATGTAATTGGTAAAATTTTATACTAAATGGTATTATACGCAAAGGTATAAATTTTGAATTTTAAGACAAATTTTTTTTACCGGTTGAACCAAAACTTTCATGCAAACTATCCTGACTAACTGCAAAATTTGAAATAAAAACAAGATAAACAGGGAATAGGAAAATTCGAATCATCCTCACAAATAGCAGATAAATTCTTTATTTTTTCTCAAAATACGGAATTTCATCTCTGCTTACTGCATCTGTTTGGTTCCAATAATCGTTGGTTACTACATGACCATCAGAAGTTCTTAATAACCTGCCAAAAACGGCGTTAATGGGGTTAAATAGCAAATCTGTAACACCTAAGGTATATAGCACTTCACTTGCAGCTGCCACTTCGCTCACTTCGACCACTTCGACAGGCTCAGTGACCGGAGTGACCGCAGTGACCGGAGGTTCAGTGACCGGAGTGACCGGATTGGTCGCATTGGCTCCAGTGGCATCGGTGGCTGCGGTGGCTGAGCTTGTCGAAGCCGACGAAGCCGACGAAGCCTTAGCTTTTGGTGCCTCAGCTTCTACACATACTACCTTATATCCATTGCCCGTTAGCAGTGGCGTTAAAAAATCTACCCTTGCTTGCGATATGTTTTTCTCTACAATGGCACACCTAATATTGCCTAATTCTTCTACTGTATGATTTGCATTGAGTCCCATGAGTTTAAATTAATAAGGTTGAACAATATGAACAATGTATTCGTAAATTGGTCCATAAACGCTCAAAACAATTAGGCCTGCCATACATAATATCAAGGCCAAGTTTGGAACTAATCCTGCTTCTGTTTTGGCTATTGGGTTTTCATTGCTGTCCATAAAAATTACTTTTACTATTCTTAAATAATAGTAAAAAGACACCACCATGTTTAAGGCAGCAATAATGATTAATATATAATTACCTTTTGAGGCACCAGCCATTAATAGAAAAAACTTGCCAAAAAAACCTGCTGTTGGTGGAACACCTGCTAAAGCAAATAAACCTATGGCCAATACCCATGAAAGAAATTTATTGGTTTGGTAAAAGCCTTTGTAATCATCAATGTTTTCCTTGCCGGTATGTTCGCTAATAATCCCTATTACTCCAAACGCGGCTAGGTTCGAGAATAAATAGATGAGTAGGAAGAAAAAGATAGAAGACTGTGCAACATCGCCAAATCCAAGCATGGCAACCAAAATATAGCCTACTTGTGCAATGGCAGAAAATGCCAAAAACCTTTTGATGTTTTGTTGCCTGAGGGCAAATAAATTTCCTATAACAATGCTTAAAAATGCCATCAAGGAAATGGCAATGGTCCAGGTAAGGGCAAGTGATTGAAACACTTGGAATAGTACACTTACAAATACAAATGTGACGGCAGCTTTTGAAACTACCGATAAAAATGCAGTCACCGGAATAGGCGAGCCTTCATAAACATCGGCTGTCCATAGATGAAAAGGTACTGCACTTATTTTAAAAGCAAAGCCTGCAAAGATGAGTATGAAGGCAAAAATACTCAATGGGTTTTCAACCAATGAAACACTCAATTCTGAGAACAATAAGGTACCAGTACTACCATATATAAATGATATTCCTAATAACAATAGTGCGCTTGAAAAGGCCGACGACAATATTAATTTCATGGCAGCTTCAGACGATTTGCGTTTTTGTAAATCAAAGTTTGCTGCTGCTGCCAATGGTATGGTTGATAGTTCCAATCCCAAATAAAACATCAACATATTCGCTGATGAAATCATGAAAAACATTCCTAAAAGCGAGGACAACAAAAGGATGTAAAACTCCAGAAAATTCTTATTGTTCTTGAGCCATGCAAATGAAATAGCAGAAACAATAAGCATGCCCAAACTCAAAATGGATTTTTGAAATAAGATGAGCTCATTTCCTTTAAACATTTGATTGAATAACACCACGTCTTTTGATCCAAACAAAAACAACAATACCGTGGCCAATAGCAATCCATTAACAACCGATATCACTGCACTTGGATTGGGTTCATCAGTACGGATTTTCCAAAACAAAAGCAAGAATATGATGAAGCCAATCATCAACTCATGTTTCATTGCAATAACTATATCTAATGCCATCATCTTTTTGTGCTATTTAAGTAATTGTTCCATAATTATATCTGTTCCTGGCGACAGTATGTCTGTTAACAAGAAGGGGGCAATGCCAATAATAACAATGCCCGAGAGCAATACTACTGCCGCTAATTTTTCATTCCATAAGGCATCTTCTAATTTTAAAAAATGATTGTCTTTAATAGGCCCCATTACAGAACTGCCCGCTGCCCTTAAAATATAAACGGCCGTTACCACAATAGAGGCACATGATAAAATGGTTGCCAACCTATACCAGATATTTGGGTTTTGCCAAGCTCCAACAAAAATGGTCATCTCCGATACAAAACCACTAAAGCCGGGTAAGCCCAATGAGCACAATCCTGCGATGATAAATATGGATGAAATGAATGGCATAACTTTTAATAATCCTCCTAATTGAGCAACCAATCTGGTATGCGTTCTGCTATACATCATGCCAATAGCGGCAAAGAAAAGCGCTGTCATTAATCCATGACTCACCATTTGCATTACAGCACCTGTGATAGAAACTTTGGTAAGCATGCCAATTCCCAGTAACACAAAGCCACAATGGCTGATTGAAGAGTATGCATTGATATACTTTAAATCTGTTTGCATCATGGTGGCAAAGGCACCATAAATAATAGCAATAGTTGCCAATAAAATAATCACAGGTGCATAATATTCTGCAGCCTGTGGCATTAAAAAAGTGGCTACTCTTAAACAACCATATCCACCCAGCTTCATAGATATGCCTGCAAGGAACATGGAGGCCGCTGTGGGCGCCGATGAGTGTCCGTCTGGCACCCAAGTATGAAATGGAAACAAGGCAGTGAATACGCCAAAACCTGCGAAGGCAAATGGGAAGAAGAACAATTGGGCTTCTTTTGAAATTCCATTTTTGGCCAAAGCAAGCATATCGAATGTGCGTGCACCTACCTCATTTGAATAAAAGTAAACACCAATCAGGCCTATGAATATCATAGCCGAGCCACCCATTAACATGAGGGCTAATTTCATGGCACTTCTCTCTTTTGGACCACTCCCCCAAATGCCTATCAATAAAAATTTAGGTATCACCGCAACTTCTAAGAAAAAGAAAAGGGTAAATAAATCTAAGGAGATAAAAAAGCCATACGCACCCAAACTTAATAGGATCAGCAAGAAGAAAAATTCTTTGTGCAATTGCTCCATGCCATATGATACCAAAACACCAGCAACCACAACCAATGCAGTAAGTATAATCATTGAAATAGAAATGCCATCTACACCAATATGAAAGTAAACACCCATTGATGGAAACCAGGGATAGTTTTGTTCAAACAACATGAGTGAAGCATCACCTAATTCTTTTGCAATGTGGTATTGGTTCAGCAAATAAAATGATAAGCACAATTGAATCATAGACCCAATAAATGCAACAGTTCTAACCTGTTTTAAACCATTTACAGCCAATATACCAATGGCAGTTAAAAAGGGTATAATTAATAGTATTAGCAGGTTCATGTTGTCTTAAATTAATGCATAAATAATTAATATAGCCAAGCCCAAAACGCTAGCAAGAAAATACAAAGCATAACTTTGTAAATTACCAGATTGCCAACCTTTGATGGTGCTCGAAAATTCTTCGGTTGTTGTTGCTGTTAAGGTATAAAAGCCATCAACAATATGTTTATCAATCCATGCAGCAGGTCTTCCTATTAGGTTAAATATTATTTTATGTGTTATAAATAAGTAGATTTCATCTATATAGAATTTCTGTTTAACCAAAGAAAAAATACCACCTAAATTTTGCGCAATTTGTGCTGGTTTTTCATTCTTGTTTTTATACAAATAGGCTGCAAATAAAATGCCTGCTGCGGCCAATGAAACAGGGAGTATAGAGAACATTAAATCTAAATGAGTTTCCAATGATTTTCCGTCCGAACTCACATAATGCGAGAAAGGAACAAAGCCTACTACAATAGACAATAAGCCAAGAATAATTAAAGGTATTTTCATGCTCCATGTTCCTTCGCCATGAGCGTTGTGCATAGGTTTTGCTTCCGAACTCCAAAAAATATTGAAGTATAGCCTAAACATATAAAAGGCTGTTAACATAGAAGTAAACAAGGCTAAATAATAGATGATAGGGCTGCTTGCATGTGCCGCATGTAAAATGGCTTCCTTGCTAAAAAAACCTGCAAAAGGAGGGATGCCAGAGATAGCCAAACAAGCAATTAAAAAACTGATATGGGTAATAGGCATGTGCTTTCTTAAGCCTCCCATATCGTCCATATTATTACTATGTACCATGTGTATAATAGCTCCCGCACCAAGGAATAACAGTGATTTGAAGAAGGCGTGCGTAAACAAATGAAACAAGGAAGCACTGAAGCCTGCACCATTTTCGCCACCATAATTGGATACACCTAAGGCAAACATCATAAAGCCAATCTGGCTCATAGTAGAGAATGCCAATACCCGTTTGATATCTGTTTGCGTACATGCAATAATGGCTGCAAACAGTGCAGATAAAATACCAATAAATGCAACCACATCTAATGCGGCTTGATCCGATATAGCGAAAATGGGAAACAAGCGCGCTACTAAATATACGCCTGCTACCACCATGGTTGCTGCATGTATCAATGCCGAAACGGGTGTAGGTCCTTCCATGGCATCTGGTAACCAAATATGTAATGGAAACATGGCAGATTTTCCAGCACCGCCCATAAATACTAGCATTAATCCCCAACTTAAGGCTGTTATTCCCATAAAGGATGCTGCGCTAATTGCTAAAAATTGTGGCGATTGGTGGTCAGTAAATCTTTGAATCAATGTTTGAAAATCGAAACTCTCACCATAAAATCCTAAGGTTAATATGCCAATTAAAAATCCCAAATCTGCAAAGCGTGTTACAATAAATGCTTTCTTGGCGGCCGCCACTGCACTGGGTTTGGCAAAGTAATAGCCAATTAATAAGAACGATGAAACACCCACCAATTCCCAGAAAATATAAATCTGAAAGATGTTTGAACTCAAGATGAGGCCTAACATAGAAAAGGTAAATAAACCCAAGAATGCATAGTAGGTGGCAAATCTCTCTTCTCCTTTCATGTAGCCTAAACTAAATATATGAACCATTAAAGAGATAAAGGTTACCACCACCAACATCATGGCAGAGATTGGATCAAGCAGTGCGCCCATGTCTATTGATATACCTGAGCCAAATGAAAGCCAATTGTATTTGAATAAGATAATGGGTGCAAATCCTTTTTCGGCCAGGTTTGCCGTTACAAAATAGTTGATGGCTGTTTGAACCGACAACAAACACGAGATAGCCATGAACGTGGTTGCGATAATGCCTGCTAAATTTTTAAGCCATGATGAGCTGTTGCCAAAAATTCCTAACATCAAAAAAGCTAGCAAAGGCAAACCTGGTATCAATAAAATAGTAGTAATGCTGCTCATAATTAATATTTCATTTCGTTCGCCTCTTCTACATCAATAGAATTGTGACTGCGGTACAGGTTAATAATAATTGCAATGGCTACTGCCGCTTCTGCTGCAGCTATGGTTATAATAAATATGGAAAAGAATATGCCATCTATGTTTTGTGGGTACAAGTATTTATTGAATGCAACAAAATTGATATTCACACTATTGAGCATTAACTCAATCGACATCAAAATGGTTATGAGGTTTCTTCTTGTAAAGAATCCATATACCCCAATAAAGAACAAAGCGGTGCTCAATAAAATGACATGCGTTAATCCAATAGGCATCATTGTGTTTCCTCCTTTTTAATTTTCATGGCAATTACAATACAGCCAATCATGGCAGCTAACAACAGCATACTCACTGTTTCAAACGGTAAAATAAATCCGCCATCTCCAGTATTCAACATGGCCATTCCAATTTTATCCATGTTTGGGTCAAACATTACATTACTGGCTGAACCAAAATTATGGTGAAGCAAAATATTGGCAGTAAATGCCAGTGCAAATAAACTAGCAAAGGCCGCTGGTAGTGTTCTACTCTTAAGGGCTACAGGCATTTCATCTCCTGCTTTTTGGGTCAGAAAAACACTAAAAATAATGAGTACCACTATACCTCCAACATACACCACAATTTGAATGGCAGCAATAAATTCTAAGTCCATCCAAAAGTACAAAGAAGCAATACCTACCAATGAAAACAATAACCAAATAGCAGCCCTAAAAATACGGTTGGTGGTAACAGCCATTATCCCTGTTCCAAGTATATAAGCAGCAATTAAGTAAAAGATTATTTCTTGTGCATTCATTTATTCAACTCCTTCTCTTAATTTAGATCCAGGAAAATTCAATTGTTTGGTTAACAACCTGCGATCATAAACACTGTGTTCAAAATTTTGCGACATTTTTATGGCATCTGTGGGGCATGCAACAATACACAAATTACACATGGTACATAGTTCCAAATGATACACAAATGAATCTATGGCCTTTTTCTTTTTGCCTTCGGGTGTAATATCAAACTTATTTAAAATTTTGATGGTACCATTTGGGCAAGCTAATTCGCAAGCCGAACAGCCGGTGCAGGCGTGCTCATTTTGTGCATCATGCGTCATTACCACTTCGCCTCTAAAACGATCTGCCATTTTCGCCCTAAATTCTGGGTACTCTTCGGTTATCACTTCTTTGTTGTGGGTAAGGTAATAACCAGTGCGTTTCATGCCAATGAGCAATGAACTAACTGCACCATATACTTCTTTTATGTAATTACTTATAAAGCTCATTTATATTAAAAATGCCATCCTTTTATGGCAATTAAAGTCATGACCAATAAATTTAACATACTAATTGGAAGCAGGTATTTCCATTCTAAGTTCAATAGCTGATCTACGCGCAACCGGGGGAAGGTCCAACGGAACCACATAATTAGAATAATTAAGAAAAATGTTTTACCAAAGAACCAAATAGACGAAGGAATAAAATCCATTACATGGTTAAAAGCTTCCCAATTTCCAATGTGAAATGGCATCCAACCTCCAAAGAAAAGGGTAGCACCAATGGCGCAAACAATAAAAATATTGATGTACTCCGCCAAGAAGAATAAGGCAAATCGCATGCCTGCATACTCTGTATGGAAACCTCCAGTTAATTCCGATTCTGCTTCAGCCAAATCAAAAGGAGCCCTGTTTGTTTCGGCGGTTACTGCTATGATATAAATTACAAATGCAACTATTGCGGGTATATGTCCTTTAAATATCCACCAGCCATTTTCTTGAGAAGCTATAATATCTTGTAGGTTCAAGCTACCAGTTAATACAATGATGGAAAGAATAGCCATACCTGCAGATAGCTCATAACTTACAATTTGAGCGCCACTTCGCATAGCGCCAAGCAAGGAATATTTATTGTTACTTGCCCAACCTGCCATCAAAATTCCTATAACAGATAGGGAGGAAACTGCAGTAACATAAAATACACCAATATTGATATTCCAAATTTGTACGCCTCTGGCAAATGGGAGTGGAGCCAATAACAACATGGCTGTTATCATCACAATAAATGGAGCTAATTGATACAAAAATTTATCTACGCTATCTGGCATAAAACTTTCTTTAACAATCAACTTTAAAGTATCTGCAGTGGTTTGAAAAACGCCAAATGGGCCAACTCTATTCGGACCTTTTCGTATTTGAATAAAGGCAGAAACTTTGCGCTCTAAGTATACAAGCACCAAACCAAGTGTGGCAAATAATGTAATGGCAAAAAAAGCTATGAGTGCCATTTCTAATAGCATCACCATGTTTTGGTTCAGCATGCTACAAAGCCATTCATGAAAACTATTAAGGATATTTTCTATACTAAACATGTTACTTGCATTAGCGGTCTATGTCTGGAATTACTAAATCAAGGGTTCCCATTACCGAAACCAAATCACCAATTTTATGACCTTTAACCATGTGGTTGAGTGCGCTTAAATTGGAGAATCCTGGTGAACGGAATTTTATTCGGTAAGGAGTTGTGCCACCTTCACTCACAATATAAACACCTAACTCACCTCTAGCAGTTTCTAACCTGGTATAAAATTCGCCTTTTGGTAATTTCAATACGGCTTTTGTTTTAGCTTGAAATTCTCCTTCAGGTATATTGTCTATTAACTGCTCAATGATGTGAACCGATTCTTCCATCTCTCGCATCCTAACCATATAGCGGGCGAATGAATCTCCTTTGGTTTCTATAATTTCGTTAAATTGTATATTTTTATAGGCGCTATAAGGATATATTTTTCTGATATCACAACTCAATCCACTTCCACGCGCGGTTGGGCCGGTACAACCGTAACTAATAGCATCTTCTTTACTTAATTTTCCAATTCCTTTGGTTCTATTTTGAAAAATTACATTGTCAGTTACCAACTCATGGTATTCGCCAATTTTGCTTTTAAATTGAACCATAAATTCCTTCACCTTTCGCTGAAAATCTGGATGTATATCTGCCATTACACCACCGGGTACAATGTAATTCATGGTAAGTCTGGCACCACAAGTCTCTTCCATAATGTCTGTTATCATTTCTCTTTCTCGAAATGCATAAAAAAATGGGCTCAATGCGCCAAGGTCCATGGCTAAAGATCCCCACCACAATTGATGGGATGCCAGGCGTGTAAGTTCACTGATGATAATTCTAATAACCTCTGCTCTTTCTGGTACTTCTATCTGCAAACCTTTTTCAACTGTAAGCGCACAGCCATGATTATTCATGTGTGCAGAAAGGTAGTCCATTCTGGAGGTTGAGTAAATAAATTGCCTATAGCTTAAACTCTCACACATCTTTTCAATAGAACGGTGTATGTACCCAATATTTGGATCAAGGTTTAAAATGGTTTCTCCATTAACAGTAATAAATAGGTGCAAAACACCGTGTGTTGACGGGTGTTGCGGACCAACATTCAAAACCATATTACCCTCAGGTGTTGTTTCGACCACGTTGCGCATAACTATAATTTGATCATATTAATTGGGTCGTGGTAATCTTTGCGAAGCGGGTAACCCACCCAATCTTCGGTTAACAGTAACCTGCGTAAATCTGGGTGGTTCAAAAATTGAATGCCAAATAAATCATAAACTTCTCGCTCTAGCATTTCAGCAGTTTTATAAAATTTCACCACGCTTTCAATTTGGGAAATTTCTCTATCAACCTTGGCTTTTAGTACCATGCTATGTCTATATTGAGTGGAGCTTAAATGGTAAACCATGGTAAAATGTGTTTTCCAATCAACGCATGTTTCACAAAATAGGTAATCAAAATCCCACTTATCTGAGCCTTTCAATTTTTCTATCACCTCCAGTAGTTGCGTGCTTTCAATGCTCATTTCAGGCCAGTCTGAACCTATTGCAATTGCGGCCTCAGGAAAGCTAGTTTGCAGGGAGTTTAGTAAGTGTTCATTTTCCATATTCTTCCGACATTTTACTGCGAATTTGTTCGCGGGTCATACCACTTTTAATCTTCTCTTGCAAGGTTATTAATGCATGTAGCAACGCTTCGGGTCTTGGCGGACAACCAGCTAGGTATACATCTACCGGAATCACATGGTCTGCGCCCTTTACCACTGAATAGGTGTTGTAAAAAAATGGTCCGCCACTGGTTGCGCAAGCGCCCATTGCTATCACATATTTTGGTTCAGGCATTTGATCAAATAAACGCTTGAGCACAGGTGCCATTTTGTTTACGATGGTGCCAGATATAATGATAACATCTGCTTGACGAGGTGATGCCCTAAACACCTCAAATCCAAACCTAGAAAAATCGTATTTGGCAGAGGCTACGCTCATCATTTCAATGGCACAACAGGAGGTTCCAAAAACCAATGGCCATAAGGAGTTGGATCGAGCCCAATTAATTACATCATCTAAAGAACTTAATAATATGCCACCACCAGGTGTTTCGTGAATGGTGCCCGGAAACGGCGTGCTTGGTTCGCTTACTTTTACATCCATTTTAATGCTCCTTTTTTGTGGGCGTATAAAAAACCCATGAATAAGATAAAAATGAAAACTATTATTTCAAATAGGGCCATCATGCCTACCTTTTTTGCAACAACTGCCCAAGGATACATGAATACCAACTCAACATCAAAAATAAGAAAAATGAGGGCAAACAAATAATAGCCAACATTGAATTGGTTCCAGGGTGAACCTTCAGTGCGAATGCCACATTCGTAGGTTTCACCCTTTTGAGGATTGGTACTTCCTTTATTTAAAAATTTGGCAAAGGCCAAGCCTCCTGCAGAGAAGGCAACGGCTGCAAAAATGAGTGCAATTAATGAACCTGATCCCATACTTATTTTTTTATAAATTTTATTACTTTTAAACCAAAGATGCATTAAAATATGCTTGTTTTCACATGATAATTTTCATTGAGTAATGGAAACAAGATTTACAAGCTATAAAAGGCGAAAAAGTAACAAGTTCCTGAAAGGGAAATTAGCAAAAATTTATCAAAAAAAATAGCCATGACGGCTATTTAAATTTTTTTGAAAGAATTGAGGCTTACGAAGCATACATTTCAACAATGTTTCTGATCTTTTTTGTATGAGCCTCTTTTTTATTTTTTCTCAATGCTTTTGCACTTTGCGTAAAGTATTGATGAGTGCTTAAAAACTTTAATTGTAAACGGTTCCAATCCACTTCGTTAGTTAGGATTCCAAAAACCTCAAGCTCCTTGTATAGGTTATAGCCAATTTCCCAAAAATCATCTCTTCCCAAATAATCCAAATCGGCATCACATATTATTTTCTCCAAAATATTATTTGGTTTTTGTGGGATTTTAGTGGCCATTATCATTCCACAAATTTTATGGATATCCGACTCTTTATAATCAAATTGAGGCAAGAATTTTTTGGCAATATCACATCCTAATTCTTCGTGGTTTTCACTCTGAATGGTAAAGCCAGAATCGTGAAATAGTGCTGCTGTTTTTAATAGTAAAGTGTCGTTCTCCGAAATTTTTTCCATTTCTGCATATTGAATAGCGGCATTTAGCACATCTATAACATGGTTGAAGCTATGGTAATAAAGGTTAGTGGGTAGTTCATTTTTTAATTTTTCTAAAATAAACGTTTCAGCTGCTTGGATATTCATGTTTATTATCTGGGTTAGATTTAATATATTATTTCAAAATCGAATTTATTGTTAAAAACGGGAAGTACTATTGCAGCATAATCATAAAAGTATACCAAATAATAAATAATTTCATTTAAAAGTCTATGTTTTTGTTTAAAATATCCTTTCTTGCTCTAGCAACCGGTAATTCTGTACCATCAGCCAAAATCACAGATCCGCCATCTGTTTTTATATAGCGTTTTAAATGCTCTTTGTTGATTAAGTGCGATTGATGTATTCGCAAAAAATTGTATTGTTCTAATACCAATTCAAACTCCTTCAAGGTTTTTGAAACTATGATTTTTTTACCTCCAGATAAATAGATTGTAGTATAATTATTATCTGCCTCACACCGTATTATTTCATCCACACTTAAATACTCAATAGCATCATTGTTTTTAACAGCAAATTTAGGTTTTTGGGAGCCTTGCGCTTTCATGTTAAACAGCAATTCTTGTAAACGCACATGATCATTGTTGTGCATTAAATTTTCTGTTACTTTTTCAATGGCATTTTTTAGCTCGGGCAAGTTTAAGGGTTTTAACAAATAATAAACTGCACTGTATTTAATGGCATCAATGGCAAATTTGTCGTAAGCGGTTGTAAAAACAACTTTGGGCCAAGGCTTAGGAAGTTGTTCTAACACTTCAAATCCGTTTAGCTTAGGCATTTGAACATCCAAAAATAATAAGTTGGGTTGAAGCGAAGCAATTTCATCAATTGCGTCAACCGGTTTGGTATTTTTACCTACCACAGTTATTTCGGGGAAATGTTTATGGAGGTATATTTCCAATACTTCTATGGCACTATACTCGTCATCTAAAATATATGCTTTCATACTTAAATGGTATAATCTTCTGATTTTTTAAATTTCAATATTACTGCAGTTCCTGCCGAAATTCCTTGGCTATCCTTGAGATCGATGAAAGATAATTCTGCATTTTTATCTAAGAATACCAGTCGGTCTCTCACCAAGTTTATGCCATATGATTTTTTCTTTAGTTTTTTTTCTTTGGCTGTTGCCTCTCTTCCAACGCCATTGTCTCTGATTTCACAAATCAAATTTTCACTATCCTCACTGATGTTTAAATTGAGCTTTCGTATTCCCTCTTCTTTGTGCATTAAGCCATGCCAAATTGCATTTTCTAGAATGGGCTGAAAAATTAAGGGCTGAACCAAAACTTTTTCGGGTTGTATGCCTGCTTCAATAGAAACTTCATATACAAATGTATGTTCAAACCTCAATTGCTCTAGCTCTACATAAATTTGAAGTGCTTCCAATTCTGTGGCCAAAGTAATACGCTCATGGTTGGAGTTATCCAAAACCAATCGCATCAATTTGGCAAACCTGCCTAAATAATCTGAGGCAATATCTGTTTCATTTTTTAGGATATATCGGTTAATGCTATTGAGTGAATTAAAAATAAAATGAGGGTTCATTTGGGCTCTGATAGCCCGCAAATCAGATAACATTACCTGCTTGGCAAAACTCGACATTCGGCGTTGAAGTATATAATTGAACGTCCAATAAATAAATGTTGCTACAATGAGTATGAAGCCTAAAATTAAAAAACCTTTTGTCATTCTTTAATTAATTCAAAAAATGAAAAGTAATAGATTTATTTAACTCTTTTCAATTTACTTATTATTTGGTCGTATTTAATGAGAATTTGGTAGGTTTAGGCAATTAAAGACAATATAAATACCCAAAGTTTAATTGCTAGCATAAGGAATTCTGCCTAAAATAGATCTTCCTAAAGTTATTTCATCTGCATATTCTAGCTCACCTCCAACGGCAATTCCTCTGGATATGGTGCTTATTTTTACCTGTAGTGGTTGTAGCTTCCTCGATAAATAAAATACAGTGGTATCTCCTTCCATGTTTGCACTCAAAGCCATTATTATTTCTTTGGCATCCATTTCTTTTACGCGCTTTAGTAAACTTTCTATTTTTAATTGCTCTGGTCCAATACCTTGAATAGGGTTGATTAAACCACCTAAAACATGGTAGGTACCATAAAATTGATTGGTGTTTTCAATGGCCATCACATCTCGTAAATCCTCTACAACGCAAATGCTCTGTTGATCGCGCTTTGGGTTATTGCAAATATTGCAATATTGGGCATCGCTCACATTGTTACATCGTTCGCAAAATCTAATTTCTTTCCGCAATTTAATTATGGCTTCTCCCATTTTGGTAACTTCTGTTTCTTCCTGTTTCAATAAAAACAAAACCATCCGCAGGGCAGATTTCTTGCCAATGCCTGGAAATTTGGATAATTCGTTTACAGCCTCTTCTATGAGTGCAGATGGATAATTCATGCGTGTACAATATTAGTAGAAATGTAGTGAATATGTTTCAACAGATCTGTATTTTTACCCACCATTTTTTTACCATGATAGACTTAAATTTAATCTGCCAACAAGCACGCAGTATTGCCAAAGAGGCGGGAGCACTTATACGAACAGAACGCAAGAGCTTTTCAATGGGTGCGGTTGAGGTAAAAAGCTTTAACCAACTGGTGAGTTATGTTGATAAATCTGCTGAGGAGCTTTTAGTGAAAGGCCTTCATCAAATTTTACCTGAGGCAGGTTTTATAACCGAAGAGAATACCATTGCAACAGAACAAAAAGAGTGGATGTGGATTATAGACCCTTTAGATGGAACCACCAATTTTATTCATGATTTACCTGTTTATAGTGTGAGTATTGGACTTTTACACCAAGATAAAATTAAAGTAGGGGTTGTTTATGAAGTTAACCACGATGAATTATTTTATGCTTGGCAGGGTGGGGGAGCTTGGCTTAATGGCAGAGCTATTCATGTAAAAACCAATCCAGAATTAGGCAAATCATTGCTTGCAACCGGCTTTCCCTATTACGATTTTAAAGCCATGGAGCAATACCTCAATACTTTAAAATATTTCATGAAAAGTACCCAAGGCATGCGAAGAATGGGAAGTGCTGCAGTAGATTTAGCCTATACCGCTTGTGGTCGTTTCGATGGATTTTTTGAGTATGGTCTAAGTCCGTGGGACATTGCTGGAGGTATTTGTTTAATTGAAGAGGCAGGTGGCATTGTGACCGATTTTGAAGGCAACTCAAACTGCCATTTTGGTAAAGCAATCATTGGCTCTTCATCCGCCATTTATCCCGAATTTTTTAAAGTTGTTTCCGACAATTTAGGGCAGAAATAGCTTTTTTATTACTTATCTATTGGCCAATTTTTAGGATTTCGCGAAAAATGAAAAACAGCAACTATTAGTATTTAAAGATTTCGTTTTTTGCATCATTCCAAAACCTAGTCTTCATCTCACCAGAATCAACCTTTTGCATTCTAATTTGTACTTCATCAATTTGCCATTGAGGAGTAACCTCTTCCTCAGAAACTGAAACGTAATTAAGTGTTTTGATAAACTCCATAAAGGCTTTAAGTTTATCATCTTCAATATTTAATACTATTTGCGTCATGATCTAATAATTTATTCCACCCTTTAATACAAAGCTATTAAATTTTATCAAATCTTGCGTTGATAATTCTCTTATTTTTTCCTCATCAGCATCATGCCATCTCTTAGTGGCAATAACATGCAGTCAACTCTTGGATCGGCCTGAACCTTTTTGTTAAAGGCATCTAGCAGCTGGGTATCTTTGTCTTTTGCCAATGATTTTTCATCTATTACCTTGCCGCTCCACAATACATTGTCTGCTAAAATTAACCCTCTTGGCGCAAGCTTGTCAATAATTAAATCA
>JBILJL010000191.1:0-4919 GCA_044377255.1 Bacteroidia bacterium | reverse complement strand
AAACAGATTGCGAAACTTCTGCCTCAACCGGAAAATAACTAGAAGAATTGATTGGCACTCTTAACCAAAATAAATGCTAAAACTGTAGGCAGATTTAGACGCAATTTGATTAATGACTAAAGCAGGTATCTCTAATTTATTACCTATAATACTTTGCTCGAAAGAACCACCAAAATAGGTGAAAATATTTTCATGGTTATTGATTATTGTAATCAAGTCTGCGTCTACTTTTCCGGCAAAATCAATCACATCTTTGGTAAAATCATTTTTCTCTATTCCGGTTATTTCAAATGCTACATTATTTTCCTGAAGTAATTCTTGTGCATAGGGAATATTGCGTTCAATTTTAGCTGCAATAAAAGGATCTTTTTCTTTTACAAAAACAATGTGAATTTTAGCTTGAAAGTACTTACCTATTTCCCAAGCATATTTAATACTTTGCTTAACCTCTTGGTTAAAGTCAACGGGTATAACAATATTTTTAAAGCCTTCAGCCTTCATTGGTTTCTTTTGAACCACAATAAAAGGCACATCAGAATTGGTAATTACCTTCAAAGCTTTTGAGCCCAGCATGTGTTGAATCCCTTTAACACCATGTGTACCCATTACTATTAACCTTGCCTGAAGTCTGTCTGCTACCTTACCAATATCATCAAATATATTTCCTGTTTCAACCAATGAATCTGCATCAATGCCCTCATGATTTAACTTAGTTACCAAGGCTTGCAAGTTACTTTTGGCCAAAACAGTTTCCTTTTCTTTAGCCACTACATGCAACAAATCAACTTTTGCACTCAATATTTTTGATAATTGTTTTGCATATGCAACCGCGCTATCACCAACTGGTGTAAAATCGGTTGGAACTAATATTACAGGTTTTGTCATTTACTTTTAATGTTTATAAGATTCAACTATTTTTTTAATTTCTAATAAGTGAGCTTCCTTGGTTGCTTGTCGTAGCGTTTTTGCACTTTTTGTAAAATACTGGTGTTTGCTGAGAAATTTCAATTGTAAATTGTTCCAATCTTCCTCATTATTGATTAGGCTCTGGTGTTTCAATTCTCTGAACAAAGAATTTCCAATTTTATTAAAATCATCCCTTCCCAAATAATCTAAATCCGCGTCACAAATTATTTCCTCAAGTTTGTTATGAGGCGTTTGAGGAATTTTTGTAGCCATAATCATTCCGCAGATTTTATCAATTTGCGATTGATTATAGCCAAACTCCGGCAAGGTGTCTCTCACAATACCACAACCAACAATTTCATGATCGAATAAGCGGATAATAAACCCAGCATCATGAAATAAGGCTGCAGTTTTTAATAAGGTTAAATCTTCTCCGGTAAATCCTTCAAGTGCTGCAAGTGTTTGTGCGCTGTCATACACATCTAAAACATGGGTATAACTATGGTAATACAAAAAGGAAGGCAATTCCTTTTCAATCCTATCAAGTATGTATTTGCGGGCCTTCTCAAATTCCATTAATCAATAATATTAATATTTATTCAAAAAATCAAATGATTAACCAATTTACCGTCTTTTACTGTTTAAATACTACCTTCTTCTCCCCTTTTTCGCCCCTTTTCCTTTTTTATCTCTTTGTTTCTTTTCCTGATCCCAATCTTTTTTAAACGATTGTTTTACACCATCATCTACCAAACTTAAATCAACCTGACGTTTAAATATATCGGCCGCAACTACGATAACTTTTATTTGATCGCCCAATTGAAATTTCTTTCTATTTCTTCTTCCAATGATCCATTGATTACCAGAGTCATAATCATAAAAATCATCACCCATATTTGATAAGCGCATTAAACCTTCGCACCTGTACTGACTAATTTCAACATAGATACCCCACTCAGTTACACCCGAAATAATACCATCAAATTCATCACCAATAAAATCTTTGATATATTCAACTTGTTTAAATTTTACTGAGGCTCTTTCTGCCTCAGCGGCTTTAACTTCCATTTGCGAAGATTGTTTACACATATCTTCATAATGTGGCATGTTTGCATTGGCACCCTTATTTAAATAATTAAACAAGAGGCGATGTACCATTAAATCTGGGTATCTCCTGATAGGCGAAGTAAAATGGGTATAATCATCAAAAGCCAAACCATAGTGCATAGATTTTTTTGTGCCATAATAGGCCTTACTCATGGTTCTGATAGCCTGACTTTGAATCAAATTTTGCTCCGGTTTACCTTCCACATCAATCAATAATTGATTAAAAGATTGAGAAATACTCTTTTGACTTTGTGTTAAAATTTTATGCCCAAAACGAGAGGCAAAAATATTAAACAACTTAATTTTATCCTCATTTGGTTCTTCATGAATTCTATAAACGAAAGTTTTCTTGTGCTCGCCTTTACCGAGGCTATTTCCATATTCAGCCACTTTTCTATTGGCGAGTAACATAAACTCTTCAATTAATTTATGTGCGTCCTTACGTATTTTTATAAATAAATCTATTGGCTTAAAATTTTCATCCAACTTAAATTTCACCTCTTGGGTTTCAAAACTAATGGCACCCTTTTTAAACCTTTTTTCTTTGAGTAGTTTTGCTAATTCATTCAATAAATTTAGCTCATTGGCCAAATCACCTTCCTTGGTTTCTATTCTTACTTGAGCTTCCTCGTATGTAAAACGCCTTTGAGAATGTATCACCGTTTTGCCGAACCAAGTATCCAATACTTCAGCCTTTTCATTCATTTGCACCACAACAGAAAATGTTAACTTATCCTCATTGGGCCGCAAGGAACAAACTCCATTACTTAACTTTTCAGGCAACATAGGAATAGTTCTATCTACCAAATAAACAGAGGTAGCACGTTTTAAAGCTTCCTCATCTAACTTGCTATTTTCAGGGATATAGTAACTTACATCGGCAATGTGAATACCAATCTCATATTTTCCTTGTTCTAAAACTTCAAAAGAAATGGCATCATCAAAATCTTTTGCATCTTCAGGATCTATTGTAAAAGTAAGCGTCTTTCTAAAATCTCGCCTGGTTTTTATCTCATCAGCTGGAATCTTCAAAGGAATTTTTTCTGCCTCTTTTTCTACCTCTGCAGGAAAGTTTGTTGCAAAACCGTATTCAACAACTATGGCATTCATCTCGGTCTCATGATTACCTGGTTTGCCCAATACTTCTATGATTTCACCAAATGGATTTTCTTCATCAGGAGTCCATTCAGTGATTTTTGCAATTGCCTTATCCCCTTGCTTTGCCTTACCAATTTTCTCTTTGGGGATAAAAATATTGATGTGCATTTTTTTATCGTCTGGGATCAAAAATGCATAATTATAATGCACTTGCAATACGCCAACAAAAACAGATTTGGAACGCTCCATCACTTCAATAATTTCGCCACCTTGCTTGCCATTTACTTGGTGTGCAAACAAGGATACTTTAACCTTATCACCATGCAAGGCAGTGTGTTTGTATTCACTTGCGATAAACACATCCTCCTCGCCATCATCACGCTTTACATAGGCAGTTCCATGTTGAGTCATATCAACTCTTCCTATTATAAACTGATGAACAAACAAGGTTACATACCTGCCGGCATCAATTTCTTCAATTACCTTGTCTTTTGCCAATTGTTTCATGACTAATAACACCTCATTTTTCTCTTCTGTACTATCTAATTCAAGCTTTCTCGCAACTTGTTTGTAGTTCAATATTTTTCTTCCTGCTTCAGAAAAAACTTGTTGTATTTGCCTCTTTAATTTTTCGTTCAACTTCTTTGCCATATCTTATATTCTATTGATGCAAGTTATTCAATTCAATGAATAAGTAATGCAATAAATAATTTTAAGCTTTTAACCCAATTTGCCTGTTTTCAAGATAAATTCTTCAGGAACATTTACAGTTTTTCTGGCAACATAATCAAAACAAACCATTCCAGTTTTTGCTTCACAAACTAGGCTCTCATCCTGCTTCAAAAACCGGTAAAGCAAGTCAAAACTTCTTAAGCCAATATCTGCAACACCTACCTCAATGGTTAAAATATCGCCATAAAAACATTCCTGCTTATACACAATAGCAACATCTCCCATTATAACGCCAACACCTGCCAAATCCTTCTCAGAATAGCCAAACTGAGCAAAAAATTGCATCCTTGATTCTTGCATCATTTCCAAATAAACATGGTTTGCCACATGATTGCCATAATTTAAATCGGAAATGCGAACAGGTATTGTTACCGAAAATGAAAAGTTAGCTGGTAACTGTAATTTTATTCTTGTCATAACTTCTTTTATCCTACTATTTTTTGTTGTGTACAAATATAGTTGAGTAAGGCACAAAACGGTTTGAACCTATTCATTTTTGGATCAAAAAAATTGATTTCTATTGACTATTATAAACAGATGTAATTGTGCAAAACAATTAAATGAAGGTTAAATGAATAATTATTTTAGCACAATGATAATCAAGAAACTATTTGTAATTGTAGTGCTTATTTTTAGTCAAAATTTAATGGCTCAAAACTATCAAAATTTAGACTTGCTCGATTCTTCCCGTTTTATCAATCCTAAAGGCATAGCCCTTTCAAAAATATCATTTAGAGGCCTATGTGTTGTGAATGATAAAGTTATTTGGGTTAGCGGCAGCAAAGGTACATTTGCCAAAAGTGTTAATGGAGGTTTATCTTTTAGCATCAGCACCATTCCTGGCTTTGAAAAAACCGACTTTAGGGATATTGAAGCTTTTAATGAAGACGTGGCCGTTGTAATGGGGAGTGGTTCTCCATCCTATATTTTAAAAACTTTTGATGGTGGTACCACTTGGAAAAAAGTTTTCGAAGATGAAAGAAAGGAAATGTTTTTGGACGCAATGGATTTCTGGGATGAAAATAAAGGCATGGTTATTGGCGACCCTATTGATGAAAGATTTGTTTTGTACAAAA
>JBILJL010000190.1:0-4935 GCA_044377255.1 Bacteroidia bacterium | reverse complement strand
ACCTATGAAGAATTTAAAGGCCTTTGTAAAGTATTGCGCGAAAGCATTGTACAATTAGACTCAGCCCTCGCAACCCAAGAAAACAAAGGCGATAAAATGAGTCTCCTCTACGATTTCTTAACCAGCAACACTTTTAAAATGCAAATTGAGGCCATTGTTGAAGGCTTCAGTCAAATGCAATCAGATTTGGATAGCGAGCGCAGAGCCATGCAGCGTATCTGGAAATCGCGCGAAAAACAAATTGAAAAGGTAATCAGCAATACTATTGATATGTACGGCTCCATTAAAGGAATTGCGGGTAATGCTATTGGTGATATCAAAGCACTTGAGTTGCCTAGTTCTAACCTAGATACCGATGAATAACAATAAAATTTTAAAGAAGATATCGATATTTTCCATCATTCAGTCGTCAACAAACGATGTGCATAGTTTCATTTGCGAGGTAGGTTTCGTTTTCCTACTTTTGCACAAATCTAAACTACTTTGAATCGATCAGTCAATAAGTTTCCGGCCACTTTGCTGCTTGCAGATGGTACGGTATTTCATGGAACTTCCATCGGAAAAATTGGTTCCACCACAGGAGAAATTTGTTTTAATACGGGCATGACAGGCTACCAAGAGATCTTTACTGATCCAAGTTATACCGGCCAAATTTTGCTACAAACCAATGTGCATATTGGTAATTATGGTGTGAACAATGAGGAGCAAGAATCAGATACCATCAAAATTGCAGGCTTGGTATGCAAAAACTTCAATGTGCCTTATTCGCGCAAGCAAGCCGATCAATCGGTTCAAGAATACTTTGCTTTAAACAATATTGTAGGTATCACAGATGTAGATACCCGCGAAATTGTTCGTCATGTGCGCAGCAAAGGTGCCATGAATGCAATTATTTCTTCTGAAGGTAAAAGCATCGAGGAACTAAAAGAGCAATTAGCCGCTGTGCCAAGCATGGAAGGCCTAGAATTATCTAGCACTGTTTCCACTAAAGATACTTATTTTATGGGCGATCCAAGCGCTGAAAAAAGAGTAGCCGTTTTAGACTTAGGGGTTAAACAAAACATCTTAAGATGCCTTGAAGAAAGAGGGGCCTACCTTGCCATATATAATTGTAACGCCACTTTTGAGGAAATGATGGCCTTTAAACCAACTGGCTTTATGATCAGCAATGGTCCTGGCGACCCAGCCGTGATGCCTTATGCAGTTGGTACGGTGAAGAAAATTGTAGATGCCAATATTCCTTTATTTGGAATTTGCCTTGGTCACCAAATGTTGGCCGAATCGCAAGGTTTAAAAACATATAAAATGTTCAACGGACACAGAGGTTTAAACCACCCGGTGAAAAATCTCATCACGGGCAAATGCGAAATTACCTCTCAGAACCACGGTTTTGGGGTTAAGATGGATGAAACCTTGGATCATCCAACAGTAGAATTAACACATATCAACTTAAACGACAATACCGTTGAAGGCATTAGGATCAAAGACAAAAAAGCATTTTCGGTGCAATACCACCCAGAGGCCTCACCAGGACCAGAAGATAGCCGCTATTTGTTTGATGATTTTATGACTTTAATGAACTAATAATTAATTCTGAACCAACAGTATGTTTTGTAGATTTGAACCTAAAATCACAAAGTAATTGAATATAAAACAACAGTAAACTACCAATTAAAATGAGCGCAATTATTAACATCCATGCCCGTCAAATTTTGGATTCTCGAGGCAATCCAACTGTAGAAGTAGAAGTGATAACCGAAGATGGTGCCTTAGGACGAGCCGCAGTACCTTCTGGTGCATCAACTGGAATTCATGAGGCTGTTGAGTTGCGTGATGGCGACAAAAAAGTGTATATGGGCAAAGGCGTTCTTAAAGCTGTTAAGAATGTAAACGATGAAATCTGCGACAAACTTTTGGGTGTAGATGTGTTTGAGCAAAATGAAATAGACCGTAAAATGATTAAGTTGGATGGTACAGACAACAAGGGCAACCTTGGAGCCAATGCCATTCTTGCCGTTTCTATGGCTGCTGCAAAAGCTGCTGCCATTGAAGCCAATATGCCTTTGTATCGTTACATCGGAGGTGTAAACGCCAACACTTTGCCTATTCCATTGATGAACATCCTAAACGGTGGTTCACATGCCGATAATTCAATTGATTTTCAAGAATTCATGATTGTGCCTACCAAGGCAAATAGCTTCAGCGAGGCGCTTCAAATGGGCACTTCGGTATTCCATCACTTGAAAGATGTATTGAAGAAAAAAGGATACAGCACCAATGTAGGCGATGAAGGTGGTTTTGCACCTAATATCAAATCAAATGAAGAGGCTATTGAAACAGTACTAACAGCTATTGAGTCTGCAGGTTACAAGCCTGGAAAAGATATCTACATTGCCATGGATGCTGCCACCAGCGAATTCTGGGATGAGAAAAAAGGAGTTTATGTATTCAAAAAATCTGATAAGCGCGAAATGACGCCAAGCGAAATGGTGAGCTATTGGGCAGATTGGGTGAAGAAATACCCTATCATTTCTATTGAAGATGGTTGCGCAGAAGACGATTGGAAAGGTTGGGCTGAAATGACCAAAGTATTGGGCAATAAAATTCAACTGGTGGGCGACGATTTGTTTGTAACCAATGTAAAACGCTTATCAAAAGGTATCAAAGAAAATATTGCCAATTCAATTTTAGTTAAGGTGAACCAAATTGGCTCTTTAACCGAAACCATTGATGCGGTGAATATGGCTACTAGAGCAGGTTATACCAATATCATGAGCCATAGATCTGGCGAAACAGAAGATACTACCATTGCAGATTTAGCAGTAGCTTTAAACAGCGGCCAAATCAAAACAGGTTCAGCCAGCAGAACAGATAGAATTGCCAAATACAACCAATTAATCCGCATCGAGGAAGAGCTTGGAAACAACGCATACTATCCTGGTAAAGATTTTAAATACGCCAAGTAATTCTTTCGTATGAAAATGAGTTCAAAATATATCAATTTCCTCAAGAACAAATATGTTCTATCAGGACTTGCATTTATTTTGTTGCTATTAATCAGTGAGCGCAACAGTATCTTCGACCAAATTGAGTACAGCAAAAATCTAAAGGAAACCAAGTCCAAATACCAATACTACCAGCAAGAAATTGCCAAGGTAAAAAAGGAAAAAGAGGAACTTTTTGGCAACAAGAAAAATCTCGAAAAATTTGCCCGCGAAAAGTACCTCATGAAAGCAGACAATGAGGATGTTTTTGTAATGATAGAAGAGAAGAAATAGGTTTGATCCAAATAAAATAAAAAAGGCTAGCTCAATTGAGTTAGCCTTTTTTATGCCCAATCATTCAATACTGAATCAATTAATCCAGCCAATAATCAATTACAAGAAAAATGGGTACTTGATTTATTACTTAGTTGCTTCTTTTCAAAAGTATAATTTGTTCCGCTTGAATCAGTTGATTGGGTAATTAACCTATAACCCCTTGCATCAATATAATTCAAAAAATCTGTGGAGGTTTTAAATACCGCAATGCCACCTGTTGAATCTAAAACCATAATGCTTTCTGTATGGTAAGGCTCGCCCTCTTTCGATTTATTAAGGTCCTTTGTTGCAGCAAAACCATTATTAGGCCTTATAACACGCAAACCAATTTCAAAATACTGATCTTTCACATCATAATTAGTGTCAATCATAATTCGATTAGGGCCTTCACCTGTAACTTTTAACTTGTTGATTCGTAATTTAGGACTAGAATCATCTTTAATATCTAAACCATAAGAGCAGCCAAAAACCAGTGCAATTGCTAAAAAGGTAATGATTTGTTTCATACCCCAAGTTTTAATATATCCTTCATGTCTCTAGTTATTACTTTTTTTGCTTAAAGTAGAATTTAGAAAAAGAACTGCCTAAATATCCTATAATTAATGCTATTGGTACCTCAAAAATTACATTTTTAAACAAATACTCAATATCAAAAACGCAATTATAAAAAAGACAATTTGTAATTGGGTGAGCTACTAAAACTATTAATAGGCAGTAGGTAGTAGCAATTTTTAGTGTAGCTTTCATTAATTAAATTAATTGATTTATGATGGCCAAACATACTGCCAAAAATAATATTTACCAATAGCTCCAACCGAACCAACACCAGCACCTACTCCAAAGCCAGCTAACCCTAAAGCTCCAGCGCCAACGGGTCCTCCCACAGCCAATCCCCAACCTCCCCATCCTATACCGCTCATTAATCCTGCTTCGGCATCTGTTGTAGCAATATCTCTCCCGGAAGGAGGAAGTGCAAACAACGTAGTACCTCCTTTCATTATTTTAGTTTGATTAAATTGTCCTTGGCTAAATAAATCAATCCAATTGTAAAAATTCTCACCCCAATATACCACAGAATAAATTCCAATTTGTACAACGCTTGCAAATATCTTTCTCTCCTCAATGTTAGTCAATTGGTTTACATTTTCATAAAAATATTGTGTTGCAAATGATTGCCATTCTTCATTTGTAGTGGTATTGCTCATTTGCCTAAGCTCTGCAGATAAATCCTTTACTAAGTTGATAAGTTCTGGTGAAAAGTTAATTGTATCGTATACATTAAATTCAATGAATGAAGTTGAATATTGACAGAAACCAATCCAGTCATCATAATATATTGGATCAAAATTAAATCCAACTTGTTCATTCATAATATGTCGAGCTATGTTAATTGAAAGAATGTTATACTCGTTAGCAGTAAATGTGTCTTTTCCAGATGTTGAGTTAAACTTTTTTTCATAAAATCTATATACACTATCTAGTACCATATTGTGTGCAATTCCCACAATTTCAGCATTTTCAAATATGTCTTGGTCAGACATTGATAAATTGCTTGTAGCTGGTTGGGATAAAAATGGTGTTTTTTCGAAAGGAATTTTCTCATCCTTTTTGCAAC
>JBILJL010000189.1:0-4952 GCA_044377255.1 Bacteroidia bacterium | reverse complement strand
TCAAACTTGGTATAAGTGATTTCCTTTACCAATTTAGAAGCTTCTGTTAAAGTGTATGCCTTTGCAGCATCAACTTTTTTCAAAACTTCTTTTCTTTTCTTACTTATCCTTGTCATCTCTTAATTATTTTAATTGTTAAGCGGATTTTCACCTGAAATGGTAATACCTAAGCTACGTGCACTTCCAGCTACCATTTTCATTGCAGATTCTACTTTAAAGCAGTTCATGTCTACAATTTTATCCTCAGCAATCGCACGAACTTGTTCCCAAGTTACAGTGCCATTTTTCTTTCTATTTGGCTCAGCAGATCCTTTTGCAATTTTTGCTGCTTCAATCAATTGGTTCGCAACTGGTGGAGTTTTGATAACAAAGTCGAACGACTTATCACTATAAACGCTGATTACCACTGGTAATATTTTTCCAGCTTTATCTTGGGTTCTTGCATTGAATTGCTTGCAAAACTCCATGATATTTACACCCTTTGATCCAAGAGCAGGACCAATTGGAGGAGCTGGATTAGCAGCGCCACCTTTTACTTGAAGTTTAATAAAACCTGTTAGTTCTTTTGCCATAACATCTAATTTTTTGCTCGTATGTACGAGACTATACTACAATTAACTTTCTTTTTCTACCTGTCCAAAGTTCAATTCCAATGGTGTTCTTCTTCCAAAAATCTTAACCATTACTTTCAACTTCTTCTTGTCTTCACTTACTTCCTCAATTAAACCGCTGAACCCAGTGAATGGTCCATCAACAACTTTCACACTTTCTCCAACAATATAAGGCTCAATCAAAGTTTCACCCTGTTCTGATATTTGGTCAACATTACCCAAAATCCTACTAACCTCTGAGGGTCTTAAAGCTGTTGGCGCTATTTTTCCTCCCAAAAAACCAACTACTCCATTAATTGAAGTGATTACATGGCCAACCTCTCCAGCTATATCTGCATTGATCAGAATATAGCCTGGCAAATACGTTTTCTCCTTACTAATTTTTTTACCGTCTTTAACCAGGTAAATTTTCTCAGTTGGAATGAGTATTTGCGGAACCTGTGGCTTTAGCCCAGCTCTTTCGAGTTCAACCTCCAGCTGTGCTTTAACCTTTTTTTCTTGACCGGTTACAGCACGTACCACGTACCACTTAAATTGTTCAGTTCCTTGTTCTGTCATGATTCAATTTATAATGATCTTAGCTTTGGAATAATTGGTAAAATAGTCCAAGTGAAGTACTACTTGCCAAGTCAATTACACCAATTAATAAGGCAATGATTAACGAAGCAATCATTACGATAATGGTACTTTCCTGCAAGTCTTCCCAGCTTGGCCAAGAAACCTTGTTCATCAATTCATCATAAGACAATTTGATATATTCTGTAAACTTGTTCATATTATTTCTTTTGCACGGGAACAAGGATTCGAACCCTGATCAAAGGTTTTGGAGACCTGTATTCTACCATTGAACTATTCCCGTATAGACAATAAATGTTGGCTGGAAAACCCAACCAACACTTATTTCCTAAATTGTTTATTAAATTATTTAATAATCTCAGTTACCTGACCAGCACCTACTGTTCTACCACCTTCACGGATAGCGAAACGTAAGTTCTTTTCCATTGCAATTGGAGCGATCAATTCTACTGTGATAGTTACGTTATCACCAGGCATTACCATTTCAACACCTTCAGGTAATTGACATTCGCCAGTTACGTCTGTGGTACGGAAATAGAACTGAGGGCGATATTTGTTAAAGAATGGAGTATGACGTCCACCTTCTTCTTTACTCAATACATAAATTTCAGCTTTGAACTGAGTGTGTGGCAATACTGAACCTGGCTTACAAATTACCATTCCTCTACGGATTTGGTTTTTATCAACACCACGTAACAATAAACCTACGTTATCTCCAGCTTCACCTCTATCAAGGATTTTACGGAACATCTCAACACCAGTTACTACTGAAGTTAATTTTTCTGCTCCTAAACCAATGATATCTACTGACTCCGATGAATTCACGATTCCACGCTCAATACGACCAGTTGCAACCGTTCCACGACCAGTGATTGAGAATACGTCCTCAATTGGCATCAAGAAAGGAAGTTCAGTTGCACGAGGAGGTACTGGGATATAGCTATCAACTGCATCCATCAACTCCATAATTTTACCAACCCAATTAGCATCTCCATTCAAACCACCCAAAGCAGAACCTTGAATAATTGGAATTTCATCACCAGGGAATTCATATTTGTTCAACAAATCACGGATTTCCATTTCAACAATCTCTAACAATTCAGGATCATCTACCATGTCAATCTTGTTCATGAATACAACAATTCTAGGCACACCTACCTGACGAGCCAAAAGGATATGCTCGCGAGTTTGTGGCATAGGACCATCTGTAGAAGCTACTACTAGGATAGCTCCGTCCATTTGAGCTGCACCAGTTACCATGTTCTTTACATAATCCGCGTGACCTGGACAGTCAACGTGAGCGTAATGACGGTTTGCTGTTGAATACTCAACGTGTGCTGTATTAATTGTAATACCGCGTTCTTTTTCTTCAGGAGCTGAGTCAATTGATTCAAATGAACGAGCTTCTGATAAACCTGCATCTGACAATACTTTAGTAATTGCAGCTGTTAAGGTTGTTTTACCGTGGTCAACGTGACCAATTGTACCGATGTTAACGTGTGGTTTACTGCGGTCAAATTTTTCTTTAGCCATTTTGTTTTATATTTTAAGTTTTAGTTTCTATTTGAGCCGTTGAGCAGAATCGAACTGCCGACCTCTTCCTTACCAAGGAAGTGCTCTACCACTGAGCTACAAAGGCTTATGCAACTCAATTTGCACTGAGTTGCATTTCCTTGATGAACATAATAAAAAGACATTCTTTATCTGCTCAAATTAATGAGCGAGAGACGAGGCTCGAACCCGCGACCTACAGCTTGGAAGGCTGTCGCTCTACCAACTGAGCTACTCTCGCTTTTTAGCCACCAATGCCTGAACAAAGGTGGGTGAATATCTTTAATGGTACATAAACGCCTTACGTGCTAATCAGCACAAGGTGGGGAGAGAAGGATTCGAACCTTCGAAGCTCTCGCAACGGATTTACAGTCCGTCCCATTTGGCCGCTCTGGAATCTCCCCATCACTTAAACCCAAGGGTTTAAAGTGGAGCCACTTGCCGGAATCGAACCAGCGACCTACTGATTACAAATCAGTTGCTCTACCAGCTGAGCTAAAGTGGCATTATTTTTAGGACCTTACCAAAGTAAATTCCAACGACGTTTATGTCCATTTTAATTTCCAAAAACAGCTATTGCGCTAATTTTCTGGAAGTTAACCTGCAAAGAACAATTCTACATTATGCCTTTTTATTTAAAAAGGACTGCAAATGTAGTGTTTTGCAGGATGTTTACAAGCAGGAAGCAAAAATATTTTAAAGAGAAGTTGAAGCGTAACAGTGAGGCAAAGCTAAAGATAACCTTTAATTACGCAAATCTATTTGCAATTATTAAGCGTTTTTTTCAAATTTAGCCTAATTTTCAACGACTTAATTGCAAGCTTGTTTTGGGGCTCCTTCTTCATCTTTCCAACATTCACCCAAAATTGTTGCCAGCTCGGGTACAAAAAAAACTTTTTTTACGCAAAAAATTTCTCATTTTGCCCAAAATATCCATCCTTTTCAATCCAAAATATGAAAAATAGGTTTGCTTTCTCCATCATTTTTTCTTCCTTTTTTACTTTTTCCGGATTTGCTCAATTGCCAAAAACCAATTTCAAGGCAAACTCTACTCCTACATTTCACGAGTTGGTTCAAACCTACCAAAAACTAGATTCCGCTTGCGAATTTATGCAATTACAAACCATTGCTTACTCCGATGCCGGAAATCCTATTCATTTGTTGGTGGTCAACAAAAATAAACGGTTTGAACCAAACGTAGCGTGGAATAGAAATGTAGTTTGGCTCATCATGAATGGCATTCACCCCGGCGAAAGTGAGGGTGTGGATGCTTCTATACTTTACCTCAACGCCCTTGCCAAAAACCCAAAGTTGATACCAGACTCTGTTACCATTTTGGTAATCCCTGCTTATAATATAGATGGACTCCGAAACAGAAAAGAGTTTACCCGTGCCAACCAAAATGGACCCATTGAAAAAGGATTCCGCGCAAGCGCCTGCAATTACGATTTGAACCGAGATTTCTTAAAGGCCGATACCAAAAACACCTTTGCCTTCTACCAAATATTTCAGCAATGGCAACCAGATGTGTTCCTTGATACCCACACTTCCAACGGCGCAGATTACCAGTATACCATGACCCTCATTACCACTCAAAAGCAAAAGTTGGGCGGACCAGCAGCCGATTTTCTCTACAATGATATGAATCCTTCCATATACAATGACATGCAAAAGAAAGGATATGAAATGTGCCCCTACGTAAATGTATTTGGCCAATCGCCAGATGAACAAGGTTATGAAGTGTTTATTGAAAGTCCAAAGTTTTCTACCGGCTATGCGGCCTTGTTTGGCACCTTGGCATTTGTAGCAGAAACACACATGCTCAAACCTTATCCAGATAGGGTAAAAGCCACTTATGCGCTGCTAGATGCTTTTCAGAGCTATTGCCAAACGCATAAAAAAGAGTTGGTTCGAACCAAAGAATTGCAACAGATATGGATACTGAAACAAACTCAATATGCCAGCAACTATAAAGTGAGCAGAGAGGCCAGCAAAACACTACAATTTAAAGGCTATGAACTCGAAAAAAGAAACAGCACCCTTGGCAATTACGAACGCAACTACTACAATAAAAGCAAGCCTTTTACCAAGCCTATCCCCTATTACGATTCTTGCTATGCAACTTTGAACCAAAAAATACCAACCTATTTTGTTTTACCTCAGGCATGGACAAAAGCCAAAGAAAGACTCAAGGCAAACAATATTCAGGTTTAT
>JBILJL010000302.1:0-3327 GCA_044377255.1 Bacteroidia bacterium | reverse complement strand
TAGGAATCCATTCGCAATCATTGCAAGATAAGAAGGGCGCATAGCCTCTCCTATTTTGGAATAATATCACCTGTTCATTTTTGGCCAAAGCTGATTCAATGGCTTGGTGCAACTGCAAACCAATGTCTTCCTTCACCATGGTTTTTATGCGTCGCTCCTCTGCAATATTGGCTGTTTCAATGGCAGGTAAGGCAACTTCGTGGTAGCGTTTATCCATTTTTACCCAACCATATTTTTGTTGTTGGGCCATGTAATAAACTTCCAGAGAAGGTGTGGCCGAACCTAAAATAGTTTTACAGTTATTGAGTTTTGCCAACATCATGGCCGCATCTCTTGCATGGTACCTGGGTGCAGGTTCGTGCTGTTTGTAACTACCTTCATGCTCCTCATCAATAATGCATAAACCAAGGTCTTTGAAAGGCAAAAAAACAGCGCTTCTTGCACCAATTACCACTTGGTATTTTCCTTCCTTAATTTTATGAAAAATCTCTACCCGCTCTTGGTCGTTGAACTTACTGTGGTATGAGATACAAGCCTCACCAAAAAACTTACGAATGCGTTTTACAATTTGTGATGTAAGGGCAATTTCGGGTAATAAAAAGAGTACTTGTTTACCCAATAAAATTTGTTCTTGAATAAGCCTTACATACACATGTGTTTTACCAGAACCAGTTATGCCTTGTAGCAACACAATGTCTTTCTCGAGCCATTGTTGTTTTACTTGCTCAAGCGCCAATTCTTGATCGGGGTTCAACTCAAATTCTTGCAAAGGTGTGGCTGCAATTTGTATGCGGTCTACAGAAATTTGGTAGGTTTCAAAAACCCCTTTTTTAATGAGAGTATTGAGCGGAGCAGGATTGCCGTTGCAGGTTTTCATCAATAGCGCTTTATCAATATCTGCCTCTTGTGCTTTTATATGTATGTAAGCCAACAAATAATTGAGCTGCTTTTCTTGCTTCTCCAATTGTGCAAATAGTTCCTCTAATTTTGATTCATCCTCATACACACTTGCCAGTTTAACACAAGTTATTTTCTTTTCTTTATAACGTTCTTCTAAGTCTTCTTTGATCAAAATCATTTCCTTTTTCACCATGCTTTTTAGCAAGGGAAAAACGTTTTTCAATTGAATGATTTCAGCAATTTCTGCAAGGGTTAATTCGTGCTTTATTTCTAAAGCTTCATACACCAAATACTCTTTATCATCTAATACGGTTTGATCCAACAAAAATGAAGGATTGGCAATAATTAGTGTTTCGCTTTCCAATTTTAAAGCAGCCGGAAGGGCAGCATTCATTACCTCTCCCAAAGAACACAAATAATATTTGCTGACCCAATCCCAAAACAAAAAGTGCTTTGGTTCAACAATAGGCACCTCATCTAAAACACTATAAATATATTTAGCCTCATAACCTTTTGGAGGCTGGTGGTGTATTTGATAAATGAGTCCAGAGTATACTTTTTTGGCACCAAATTGTATGGCCACTCTTTTGCCAATAGCAATTTCCTGCTCCCATTCTACAGGCACACGATAAGTGTATACCTGCTGCAAATGGAGCGGCAAAATTACATTCACAAAAGTCGCAAAAGTTTCCTCGGCCATTGGTAGCATTTAACAAATAGAGTAATAACATTTGGTTCGAACCAAATTATTTTGAAGGAATTCTTTGCAAGGTGGTTAATAAAAACTTCCAGTATTTTTGAACCGAACTTATTTGAACACGCTCATCTGGAGAGTGCGCTCCTCTGATATTTGGCCCAAATGAAATCATTTGCATGCCCGGGTAATTGGTGCCCAAAATGCCACATTCCAAACCAGCATGACAAGCATTTACCACAGGCTCGGAGCCAAAAACCTCTTTGTATAAATCGCTCATCAATTTAACAATAGCGGCATCTGGCTGAGGAGTCCATCCGGGGTAACTACCTTTCTTTTCTGTTACAGCCCCCAACAAATGAAAAGCAGATTCAATCATAGCTGCCAAATCCATTTTCTCAGAATCAACGCTGCTGCGTGTTAGGCATTGAATGCTTAAATCGCCATCCTTCACCAATATTCTGGATACATTGTTAGAGCTTTGAACCAAACCTTCAATGCCTGGTGTCATTCTAAAAATGCCATTTGGCAAAACATGAATTACTTGCAACAAATGAATTTGAAATTGTTTTTCCATTACCAATTCTGGGCAAGCAATTTCATTGATTTCAACTTGCAAATTGGGATCAGTGATGCGGTATTCTGATTTAAAAACAGCTTCAATCTCTTTGGCTTTTATAATAAATTGCGATTTCAAATCGCCAATAACTGCAAGGTTAACTCTGCTCTCACGGGGAATCGCATTGCGCAAGCCACCTCCATCAATACTGGCTATTTCAAAATGAATTTCTTTGTGAATTTCAATCAGTAAGCGGTTCATCAATTTATTGGCATTGCCTCTGCCTAAGTGAATGTCCATTCCAGAATGTCCACCAGTTAAGCCTTTTACCACAATTTCTAAACCAATACTTCCTTCTGTGACTGTCTTCTTGCTATAATGCCTTGAGCCTGTAACATCAATACCGCCAGCACAACCAATAGTTAGTTCATGGTCGTCTTCGGTATCTAGGTTCAATAAAATTTTACCCTCCAACAAGCCACCCTTAAGTCCCAGAGCACCGGTCATCCCTGTTTCTTCATCAATGGTAAACAAAGCTTCAATTGCAGGATGTGCAATATCTGAACTAGCTAAAAGTGTCATGATACTGGCAACACCCAATCCATTATCAGCACCAAGTGTAGTTCCTTTAGCTTTTACCCAATCGCCATCCACAAACATCTCAATACCTTGAGTATAAAAATCGAAATTAGTATCGGCATTTTTTTGGTGCACCATATCAAGGTGACTTTGAATAACAACAGTTTGTTTGCCTTCCAAACCTGGTGAAGCAGGTTTTTTTATAATTACATTGCCAACTTCATCTTTGATAGTTGGCAAGCCCAATGATTCACCAAATTGCATCATAAATGCTATGACGCGTTCTTCTTTTTTGGAAGGACGAGGAACAGCGTTGAGTGCGGCAAAATTCAGCCAAAGTTCTTTAGGTTCTAAATTTGAGAGAGCCATATTTTTATCTTAATAAATAGAATAATTTGTATGAAATAATTTGATAAATGTAAGAATATTTATTTGATGGAAAAATGATTGATAGCAAGTTTTACTAATTTGGTTAGATTTTAATCTATTTAGCTTAATTATACCTATTGTTTTTAAATCTTGTTAGCTTAAATTTGAATTTCATAGAAAACTACCAATGACTTGTAAAACACGCACTTTAAAGAAAATTTGTATA
>JBILJL010000188.1:0-4969 GCA_044377255.1 Bacteroidia bacterium | reverse complement strand
TTATAGGAAACCCTAAAGACGGACACGACAGATGAAAATGTGTAAACAAAATATAACGGAATGCTACTTTGACCAACATAGATCGGGACAGGTTGACAAGAAAAATTTGTACTTAAAGACAATTTCATTTTTTGCCCTCCGCACTGTTTTAACAATAATTGCCAAGACATCGCACATTTGGCACATTTGCTTTTGCCCGACACTCAAACCAACGAAGCAAAATCAAAAGAGCCAAATTTTGCAGCCCGCAATTTCCGTAACATTTATGTTGACTCTTTTATTTCATGTTGACTGCTTCGGACAATTGCAAACACCAACCGTTCCTTCAATGGCTCACCGTCAGCAACAGCAAAGACAACAAATTGACCAGCAGAACAGGCAACTCATGCAACAGTTTGGACATACTCCACCACCAACACAGGCAGACATCTTAGCACAACAACAACGTTGGTTAAACGGCAAACCACCTGAGTTGACACCACAGGAAAAACGCATGACTGAGTTAAAAGGCATACTTAATGAGGTTCACGCTATAAATACGAATATGAAAAAGTCAGGTTATTATAACCAACCTGCATTTATTGAAGACAGCAAAAAGTACAAACAAACTCTGGCCGACTTTAAACAAATGGTTGAAAATCCTAACTCTGCTTCAATTGCAGACGCAATTTATAAATCAGAAGCAGCTTTCGGGAAATTGCAATTGACTTATTCCGAGTACAAAAAAATCATTGCTCAATCTGCTGCTTTCATTAAGGAATGGATGGCTGAACACAGCCTTGACCTTAACAATCAAGAAGCCGTGCATTATGCTATTCAGCAGTTTATGGGTGACTCTTTGCGGATTAATTCAAACAATCTTCCGGGCGTTGGAATCATTCCTAAATCACATAAACCATTTATGTATGACTATATTGATTACAGAGGCAGCAAAGACATTAATAATTATTTTTTGACCAAAACTTTGGCAACAGGCACAGGACAATGTAACACTTTACCAAGAGTGTATTTAGTTCTTGCCGAAGCCATGAATGTTGAATCGTATTTAACTTTTGCTCCGCAACATTCATTTATTAAATACAAAAATAATCAAGGTATATTTCAAAATTACGAGCCTACCATACACAGGCACATGACAGACCAAGACTACATGGAAGAAATGCCAATCATGTCAACAGCCACACAAAACGGTTTGTATTTGCAACCATTAAACAAACAACAAATTATTGCATCATTAATGATTGACCTTGCTTATAACTTTATGCGTGAGCATTGGGTTTATGACGGCACTTTTATGAATGAATGCATTGACAACGGTATGCGCTATTTTACTAATAGTGAAGGATTACTGCTAAAAAATATGTTACTTGCTTCTCAATTAGAAAGGGTATTAGCAGAGGCGAAAATTACTGACCTAAACGAAATTGAGAAGCATCCGAAAGCGCATCAGGTTTTTAAAGCATACCGAGAAAATGAAATGCAGATTGAAGCATTAGGTATTCAAAATTATCCTGAAAGTAAATACCAAGCCATGTTAGCGAAACATGACAGGCGAGGAAAATTACAAGCAGCTAAAGGAATTAACACAAAATCTAAACGGTCGTTATTTTATAACTAAACACTTATCCCATGAATGCAATACAAAAAACCAAAATTCTCTGCTCAATCATTTTATTGATTGTGTTTTTTGGTGCTTGCAGCACCAAAAAACAAATGACAAGCAGCAGTTCAACTGCTGTAGCGGTTGACACCGCTACTCACCAAACTGCTTTTCAAAGTTTGAAACCTAAACCTTATTACTATCCTAACTTTAGGTATCATCTAAACAACATTCCAACACCCAAGCCTAAGGCAATTACAACTAAAGACCTCTACGAATTTGCTTTTGAGAACTTAAAAGCCATGTTGGAAGAAAAAGACAGTGTTGATTTTGAAAAGGCAATCTTTATTACAGAAAATGTTTATTACCGTAACAGAGTAAAGTATGATGATTATTTACGAGTACTTGACCATCATGCAAAACGCATCAATGCGTTAATTGATGCCAATGATAAATCGGCTTCAATTGACTTTAAAGTGTATGCAAACTTTAGAGAACGAGGTTTAAGTTATACTTCCTTGCGTTACACAGAAAGCGAAAAAAGAGAATTGTACAGAAAAGCGTTAACCAATTGGGCAATATTCACCTATTTAACAGACACGTTAAGTTTTTCAAAAAAAGAACATTTGCCGTTTGCCTACCAAATAGATGACCCTTTTGGTATGGATAATTGGAGCAACTCACAAGTATTGCATTTATTAGGTTCAATGGAAAAGAAAGGCAATTGTTTTGCTTTAGTTGCTTTATACAAAATCTTTGCAAACCGCCTAAAAAGTGAAGCATACATTTGTACTGCACCCCAACATATTTACTTACAACATCGTGACGAAAAAGGAGACTTTTACAACTTAGAACTGGCAACAAAAACCTATCCGAGTGATGGTACTTTAATGACTTTGACCTTTACTCATAAGGAAGCTATTATGAGCGGTATTTCGCTTCGCAGATTAAAAACTGAAAAACAAAACATTGTGCTTTGTTTAGTAAACTTGGGCAAGAGTTACGAGCATAAATTTGAAACAAGAGAAGATGACTTTATGTTGAAATGTGCTGAGCTTGCTTTGCAATACGACAGTTTAAACTTAAATGCTATGCTTTTAAAACAACAAGTTTTAGAAGAACGGGTGATGAAGTTTGCAATAACTGACACCATAAGCTCAATTGCTGTATTACAAGACAACGCAACATTTAAACAATTAGAAAAACACACTTTACATTTATTCGACAAAGGTTATCATCAAATGCCTTTGTATATGCAGGAAATAATTTTATCCAAGCTAAGACAAGACAATAAGCCTCTTGTAATTAAAGACAGAACACCTAACCCATTTACAAGTATTAAAGTTCCTGCAAAAAACAGACGTTACTCCACACTTTCAGGCGGACTTTATGAAGAAGTGCATGCCCCGAAACAGTTTGAAGAATTCGGATATGTTATCCTTGATGTTAAAAAAAGAAGAATTATTAAATTGGAAAATCGAATAAGCAATAGTTTGCTCATAGACCCAGTGGCCTTTGCATGGCAGATAGACCCATTAACTCGCAAATATCCTGAATGGTCTCCTTATTCAGCTTTTGCAAATAATCCAATATTGCTTATCGACCCCGATGGTCGAGAACCAATAAAGCCACAAGCTGGAACGTCTAAAGGTTTCATAAATACAATTAATTCAACTGGTACAAAGCTAGGATTAAAGTTTGGAAGTGAAGCGCATAACGCTATGTTGGCTTTGGGTAAGACAGAATGGACTTTGGATAATCCAAGACCTATGCCTGCAAATACAGGAAGAATAAATAAGTTTGATGATAAATACATCTATACTGAAAATGGTGGATGGATTGATATGGCTCATTTCATGTTTTATGCTGGAAAAGCATACCAGTACAAAGTAGATGGTAAAGAAAATCCAATAGGCGAAGCTGTTCAAGATGGATATATGCAAGAATTATCAGATAAAGCATTTGCTGAACATTCTGCATATAGTTATGAAGATTTGCCAAGTGATAAGTTTGGGGCAGAGTTCGGGGCGAAATATTTCGACCCAAATAGTAAACTGAATTTCGGAGAACAACTTTCAAACTACCTTAATAATGTTTTAAAAGCAACAGCACCTCAAAATGCACCTAACTATGAATGTTTACCATTAACAGAACCAACAAAAGCACCATCTGCTACAAATACATCAACTAACCCAAAAACACCAATATGCGTAGATTAAATCTTAAAAATGGTAAATATGTATTTATAAGTATTCTCTTACTTTCATCTGCAATTTTCTATTTTTTCTTTCTTAGAGATGGTAGAGAAGAAAGACTAATTAAAGAAGGAAACAAATTAGTTAGTAAAATAGAATATTTTAGGGCGGAGCATAACAAATTGCCAAATTCTCTTGAAGACATTGGAATTGAAGAAACAGACGGATTAGACGTATTGTATTATTCAAAAAAAGACTCTACTCACTATATTGTCTGGTTTGGCATTGATCTTGGCGAATCTGTAACCTATTATTCAGACACAAAAACGTGGGAAAATCACTATCGACCGTTTATAAAATAGCCAACTTTTTGCAAGCACATTTTGTAAACCGCAGAACCAACCGCAGAACCAAAGTTTACAAAAAGAGCTTGCAAAGCCATCTCTGAATTATTGTTAAAACCCGACACGCAAAAATGAAATTTTGTACTTCTGCTTTCAATTGGTATCGTGCTGACAAGTCGCGAGAAAGAAGGGCTTCCTATAACAGCTAGAGTTTCGTGGTGGCCGCAGGCCAAGCCATGAAACTCCGGTTGAGCGAAACCGGTTATGCGTGCTAAAATAAGTGTTATGGGTTTTTCGTGACGGGGTTTTATGGGTTGATAGGCATTGGGTTAACGAGCGTTTAATATTTTGGGCTGAATAGCGATGGTTTTGAATTAAATCTCTCGCTAAAAAGCATAGCTTCCCTTACCCATAAATTTAAGATTTATAGGGAATAAAAGTTTGGCTATCGCCCATGTAATAGAAAGGTGGCCCACGTTTGTCGAACACCAAAATGGTGCGCAGGTTGCCAGTTTTGCAATGCGGGCATTTGGGAAGATTGGCTGGCTTTGTGGCCTCTTTTACAACAGGTTTAATACCTAATTTCTGCTGCAAGACTTTCAACTTCTTTCTTTTCCAAGTACTACTCAGGAACCCATAATGCCTAATTTTCACAAAGCCTTTGGGGAGTATGTGCAGTGCAAACCTTCTGATAAACTCGGTATGGCTAAGGGTCATTTCTTTTTTCTGCGCCTGTTGCTTGTAATCTTTGTAAGCAAAGCTTACCGTATCTTTCCCTATCTCCTTAATTCTATTGTTGCTAATAGCAATTTTATGCGTATATCTTCCTA
>JBILJL010000187.1:0-4984 GCA_044377255.1 Bacteroidia bacterium | reverse complement strand
GTAATGTTTTCTTCTCTGTGTGCTGAAACCACAAAATATTTGCCTTTCTCCAATGATAATTTTTTCAAGATATCGCTTTTTTCAATATTGGGTTTGTAGTGATTTAACACTTCAAACATGGGGGAACCTGTTTTAATAATTCTATCAGCAGGCAAACCTTCTCTCAACAAATATTCTCTGGCAATATCGCTATAAGTTAAGTTGATATCAGCAATATGATCCACTATTTTCCTATTGGTTTCTTCAGGAACTCTTTGGTCAAAACACCTATTTCCAGCTTCCATATGAAAAATAGGAATATGGCGCTTTTTTGCTGGGATAGCGCACAAGCAACTGTTAGTATCACCTAGTACCATAAAAGCATCGGGCTTCAAATCTGCTAACAATGCATCTATTTTTATGAGTATTTGTCCTATTGTTTCGGTAGCAGTTGCACCGGCAGCATTTAAAAAGTAATCTGGCTTACGAATACCCAAATCATCGAAAAATATTTGGTTTAATTCGTAATCATAATTCTGACCAGTATGAACAATAATATGTTCAATTGCTGGTGATTCATCCATTTTAGCCATCACACGAGATAGGCGAATGATTTCTGGTCGCGTACCGACAACGGTTACTAGTTTTAGTTTGGCAATTGGTGATTGGTGATTGGTGATTGGTGATTGGTGACTTGTGTCGGGTGATTCGTTCATAATTGTTAAATTATCTTTTATTTTAATATCACTTTTTATTATCGTTAGTAATGTCAAGAGATTTGATTAATCCTTGTAACATTTTTGATATAATTGTTAATTCATTTGTCAATTCCAAATGATTTTCATCGGGCAAAAAATTTAAATTGGCAGAAATAATTAATTGTGTGTCCAATTCAGCAGCACTTCCTAAAGCGATATAAAGAAACTGTCTAAATTCAGTTTTATTTCTTCTAGCTGCACCTTCCGCAATATTTGATGGAATAGAAATAGCTGCTCTTCTTATTTGAGAAGTTAAACCATAAATTTCTTCCTTTGGGAATGAACTAGTTTTTTTATAAATTGTAGTCACAAAATTTATTGATAATTTCCAAACATCTAAATCTTTATGTGTCATTGTTGTGATTGGTGACTTGTTTTTAGTGCCTTGTTATGGGTGATTTGTTACGGTTTATTTAATTAGACAAATTATAAAGACTAATAAATTTGGCTTTCTTTAAAGCTATCGAATTAAATTTTTACAATACAATAAATAACATGGAACCATTTACCATTTACCAATCACTTATTACACATTTTCAAAAAAAGTATCCGGATCAGCCGGGTCATAAAATTCATTGATCCAAAAAATGGTGTACAATTCTTCTTCGCCAATGTTTTTTATGTTATGGGTGAACCAAATAGGCATATCTACATAGGCCGGTTCATTTCCATCTAAATAAAAATCAATGATTTCATTTGTACCAATTTGTCTGAGCTGAATTAGGGCTTTTCCTTTAATTACGGCAAATCGTTCAATTTTGCGGGTATGGAAATGGTTTCCTCTAGTTATTTGCGGAACGGTTGTTGAAAAAGAAACTTGTCCTCCAATATTTAATCGAATTATTTCAGTAAATGCACCCCTATTGTCTGGATGACTTGTAAACTTTACTGGGAAGTAACTTTTAATTGGCATATAACACCTAAAAGTATTGAACAATAAATAATCCAATGCATTATTCAATTTAGGAATTATGCCTTTTCCTTGATACTCAATTTGGAAATTTGTTATTTTATTTAAAAGTTCTACTAAAGTAATTTCGTGCTGGTGATTGATAGTAATAGTTTCTTGAAAAGATTTTTTATTGATCGCATTTTCAATTTGGCCAACGAATTCATTCACCAACTCTCCCACATAAATTAAATTCAATTGGCTGTCGCCATTTACAGTTGGTGTTTCTCCATGTGATAATTGGTGGCAAAATGTGGCTACTACTGAATTATAATAGGGGTGACCAAATGGCCCAAAAACATTCGGTATCACTAACCCTGTAAATTTTGCTTGGTTTTTTGTTGCCCAATTTACAAATAGTTCGCGCCCTTCTTTTTTTGATTTTCCATACAAATTATCCTTTTCTTCTTGGGTAGAAGATGAAAATAATACGTGCGGTGTTGAGTTTGTTCTTTCTAAGGAAGCAATCAATTTCTGAACTAATTCTATATTGGTATTATAAATAATATTTGCATCATTGTGCCTGTTCATAGCGGCCAAATGAATAATAACATCGCAATTACTTACAAAAGCATCTATATCACTTTCAGCATCAAAATATTCTTTTTTGAATGCTATTCGTTCATATTTTTCGGGAGTTAAACCAAGGGTATTGTAAATATGTTTCCCTATAAATCCGGCTTGTCCGGTGATTCCTATTTTTAACATTTTTTTACTGGTGATTGGTGATTGGTGACTGATAACTGGTGACTTGTGATTGGTGACTGGTAACTAGTGATTTGTGAATAGTGACTGGTGACTTGTGATTTGTGAATAGTGACTAGTGATTTGTGACTAGTTAATTAATTACAAGTAACCGATTACCAGTTACTAGTCACCAGTTACTAGTTACTAGTTACCAGTCACCAGTTACTAGTCACCAATCACTACAATTCCCAGGTATTGATATCAAATTTTATATTATCGGTGGCGGCTTGTTGTATGGTGAAGTTGGAAAAAACCATTAATTTGGAGTTTTCTTCTAAAGCCTTAATTCCATTGGCATAGCCAGGTGGAATAAAAAGCACTTTACTTTCAGTTTCGCTAAGGATTATTTTTTCTATCTTTAAATTTTGAGAAGGATTTTCCCAATTATCGGGCTGAACCAATCCAATTAAAAAGCCTCCTTTAACTGCGTAAAACCACTTGCTTTCTTTTTGGTGAGCTTGCCAAGCTCTAATGGGATTTCCCAGGTGATTTTGAACTGAGTAAAAACGTTTAACATGCGACATATCAAATTCGTTCACATGAAACAATTTACCCCTGTCATCTGAAAAAATTCCGCCTTCAATAAGTTTAAAGTTTTGTAAATTAGTCAATGTATTGATTGATATTTTTTTCTCCCAACACTTCTTTTCTAATCAAAGGCAGTTTCAATAGTAAATTTTTCATTCCTTCTACCCCTTGTTGGGTGGTGTTATGAGAATGGTAATCTTCAATTTTTGAAACATCTTGTTCTCCTTCCGAAAAGTATTGGGCATAATTTAAGTCACGGTTGTCAGCAGGAATTCTATAAAATTCACCCATGTCTTCTGCTTTCATCATTTCTTCGCGAGTACACAACGTTTCATATAATTTCTCGCCATGACGCGTACCTATTATTTTAATTTCATTATCGGCATTGCACAATTCTTTCATGGCTTGAGCCAAATCGCGAATGGTACCAGCAGGTGCTTTATTGACAAATAAGTCACCTGAGTTTCCATGTTCAAAAGCAAATAATACCAATTCCACCGCCTCTTCTAATGACATTAAAAAACGGGTCATATTTGGATCGGTAATAGTTAACGGTTGTCCATTCTTTAGTTGCTTTAAAAACAAAGGAATTACAGACCCCCTAGACGCCATTACATTGCCATAGCGGGTTAAACAAACTGTAGTTTCGGTTAAACTTCTTGAAGCAGCTATGGCTACTTTTTCCATTAAAGCTTTCGATATGCCCATGGCATTAATAGGGTAAGCAGCCTTGTCGGTACTCAAGCAAATTACTTTTTTTACTTTGTTGGCACCAGCAGCATCTATTACATTTTGGGTACCAAAAACATTTGTTTTGGTAGCTTCTAATGGAAAGAATTCGCAAGAAGGCACTTGCTTCAAAGCTGCAGCATGAAATACATAATCTACTCCACGCATTGCTCTCTCTACACTTGCATAATCCCTCACATCACCTATGTAAAATTTCAATTTATCATTTTTCAGCTGATTGCGCATGTCATCTTGTTTTTTTTCATCCCTAGAAAAAATTCTAATTTCACTAAAATTATCAGTATGTAAAAAACGGTTCAGAACGGCATTACCAAAAGATCCTGTGCCTCCGGTAATAAGTAATATTTTATTTTGTATCATTTTTTGGGTTTTAAAGGGTTTGCAAAAATTCGTATAATTTTTCTGCTTGAATATCTTTATTGAAATGGATTTCGGCAATGTTTCTGCCAGCAAAACCTACTATTTTAGAAAATTCTGGATTGGATAAAGCCCTTTCCATGGCATTGGCAAATGAATCAACTGAACCAGATTCGGCAAAAAATACTGATTCATTGTCTGTTAAATAATCAGGTATTTCACCAACTGTAGTTGCACAAACTGGTACACCTGTTGCTAGGTATTCTCCCAGTTTAGTTGGAAATCCACCTTGGGCTTGTTTTGAATCTGGACGTGGCAGTGCTAACAAGGAAGCATTTAAAATGATGGCCGGAATTTGATCTCTTTTATACTCTCCCATCCACTTTACTTTTCCCTCTAAATTCAAAGATTTTATTAATTCAATATGAGATGGTGTATCATAATTCCAACCACCAACCAAGTACAATTTATATGCTGGAAATTTAGCAGCAATTTTGGCAAATGCTTGAATTAAAATATTTACTCCATCTTTTGCATTATCCATTACACCAACAAAAGCTAAATATGGTTGCTCAAATTTTTCTAAAATGGGTATCGCTTTATTAAACCTTTCCAAATCAACAGTCATTGGCAAATGCAATAATTTTGGCTTTGGATTAGGGAATGCCGAATAATGCTGCATCAATGTTTTGGTCATTAATGCCATTCCATTTAGCTTACCAAAAAACATGGATTCGAAAAAATATTGACGTTTATTAGCGATTTTTTTTTGAAACCTGTTTCCTTTATTGAAAAGATGAATATCAGGAAATTCACTTAATTCTATAAACAGTTTTAAATTGAGATTTTGAGTTTTGGTATATAAAACAGCCTTAAGAATTTCAATTTCATTTTCTGCCCAAACAATCCCATTTGA
>JBILJL010000007.1:0-21098 GCA_044377255.1 Bacteroidia bacterium | reverse complement strand
AGAATTCGTAGGAATTAAATAGCACCGTTTATAATGATAAAACTTTTTTAATAGCTGCTAACACTCTCTCCAAATCACTTTCAGTTAGGTTTGATCCACTTGGCAGGCAGAGTCCTTGCTCAAATAGCTTCTGTGATGTACCATCACCATAGAAGGGGTATTTCTCAAATATTGGTTGTAAGTGCATTGGTTTCCATAATGGGCGGCACTCAATATTTTCTTTTTCCAAATCAATTCGAATGTCTTCTCTAGTTTTACCACCAGTTTTTAATGGATCAACTAAAATACAAGTTAACCACCTATTGGCATAAGAACCTGGCAATTCATTTACGAAAGAAATACCTTCAACATTAGCAAAGCTATTTTTATAAAACTCAAAGTTGCTCCGTCTTTGGTTTACCCTATCGTTCAATACCAACATTTGTCCTCTTCCTATTCCGGCACAAATATTACTCATTCGGTAGTTATAACCGATATGAGAGTGTTGGTAATGTGGTGCGCTATCTCTGGCTTGAGTTGCCAAGAATCGCGCCTTATTGATGTGTTCTTCACTTTCCGAAATCAATGCTCCACCACCAGATGTAGTAATAATTTTATTTCCATTAAAAGATAAAACCCCAAGTTGCCCAAAGGTTCCACATGCTTTTCCATCAATGCTTGAACCTAAAGCCTCTGCAGCATCTTCTATCACAGGAATTTCATACTTTGATGCAATTGACATTATTTCATCCATCTTTGCAGGCAGTCCATATAAATGAACTGGAATCATAGCCTTTGGCTTTTGGCCTTTAGCTATTAGCTCTAAAATAGCTTGCTCCAAATACTCTGGACTCATGTTCCAAGTATCTTTTTCGGAATCTATAAATACTGGAATTGCGCCTTGGTATACAATTGGGTTTGCAGATGCGCTAAATGTAAAGCTCTGGCATAACACAAAATCACCAGGACCAACACCCAGCATAATTAATGATAAATGTATAGCAGAAGTTCCAGAGCTAAGTGCTGCCGCATGTTTGCTATTTGTGTAGGCTACTAAATCCTGCTCTAATCCATCTACATTTGGACCTAAGGGGGCAACCCAATTGGTGTCAAAAGCTTCTTTTACAAATTCTTGCTCTTTGCCTCCCATGTGAGGAGAAGAGAGCCATATTTTTGGTTTATTCATATGATTCTAAAGTTTTAATTATTTTTCCTGGAACACCAACCACCACTGAATAATCAGGAATATCTTTTATAACTACTGCACCTGCACCTATTTTGCACCACTTGCCAATGGTAATATTTGGTAAAATAATAGCACCAGTGCCAACATGGGTGCCTTCGCCAATTAGTACGTTTCCAGAAATACTCACATTATACATCAACGACACATAATCATGAAGGGTTGAATCGTGTCCTACTATAGTTCTTGCATTAATGATACAATGGTCAGCAATTTTTACATCAACCGAAATAATACTATCAAATCCTACAATGCAGCCATTACTTATTTTGGCACTTGCATGAATTTTAGCGGTATTTGAAATTAAATTTATGAATGAACTCGCGCCTAAATGTTTGATCACAATTTCTTTTCTTATTTTAGGCTCTGCAATTGAAACCACAATTGGATTGGTATCATTTAATCTTTTTATAATTGGTATCCCCGCGCAACTTTTAATAGTTGAATTGTCATCAAAAAAAAACTTCAAATTTAAATTCAACAAATTTTCATTGGCAATCCAAACACATTCCTTACCCATACCCCCTGCACCATAAATACCAAAATCTTTACTCATTTTATTTAATCTTCTTGGGATTACTAAATTATTTGGGAATTTTTATTTTGAACCATTATTTTTTATAATAACTAGTTAAAATGAGACAAATCAGTTAAATAAGTACCAAGTTTAATTAATGGAATTTTCTTATTGGTATAAACCAAACCTATTGAATCTATTCCTTTAAAAAAACTACTCATTTTAATTAAACCTAACATTATTTCTCTGAAATTATATTCATTCTCTGATGGTGTAAACGATTTATTTAAGAGCAAATGAGCCAAATTCATTGTATTTTCAGTTTTGACCCAAATTACTATTCCTAATAAAATTGAATCACCTTGCTTGGAATGTACAAATAAGGTTTGATGTGAATCGAGATTTCCAACCAAACGGAAAGTTAATCCAGATTCATGAAGGATTAATTCAGGTTTTCCAAATTTGATGATTGATTGTAAAATTCTTTTTTTATATTTTTTTTGATCGGGATGAAAAAAGAATAAGTTCTGAATTTCCTCTTCAAAAGAGAAATTCATGTATTGGGTAAAATGAACTTTACTGCTTTCCATCACCAAATTATTTCTTCCCCTAAACACATTGAACCGTGGCCCGGACAGACTATTGTATCTGATTTTATTAAAGACTTTATTTTTTGCAAGCTAAGTACATTTTGTTGTTTGTCTCCGCTCTTCAACTTTGTCACTACAGGAATTTGAGGAATAAAAGAATCTCCTGTAAACAAATAATTTCCAACTTGAAAACTCATACTTCCTACATTGTGGCCGGGCGTATAAATACATCTTAAATCAAAGTTTTTTCCAATTGAAATCAAATCATTGTCCTTTATTATTTCAACTTGCTTGCCCTTAAAAACTATCGGATTTTCATGGTAAAAAGATAAATTGAGTTTTTCGGAATAGAGCCCTTCAATGGCGTATTCACTTGCAAAAATCTTACAATTTTTATTTGCATGGTACAAATCATTGATACCATGAATGTGATCATAATGAGAATGGGTAATAAATACTCCCTTAACTCTTTCAAAACTAGCAATTGACTTAAGGGCAGGTTCCCCATTTCCAATATCAACAAACCAAACATCGTTATCTATAGTTATTTTATAGATATTTGATGTATAAATTTCAGTTGGAATTTGCGCTACAATCAATCTAAAAATGCCAAAATATCACCTACAGTAACAAATGCCCTAATTTGCTCTCCACTCAATTTTTTATTGAAATTTTCATCACATAAAACTATCAGAGATAACTTTGCCATAGAGTCATACTCAGACACAGATGATAATTCCGTTTCACTCTTTAAAGAACCACTTTCAATGTCTAAGGTTTCTTCAATTAATGCAATTTTTTCTTCGTTTGTCATAATTTTTTAACTTAAATAGCCGCCATCAGCTGGAATAGAACTTCCTGTTATAAAACAAGATTCTTTACCCAACAAAAATAATAATATATCTGTAATATTTTGAGTTGAACCCAAACCTAAATATTGTCTTTCTAAAATTACATCATCCGCACTGGCTTTTGTTTCCATTAAATCCGAATAAGCCTCTGTATTCACCTGCCCGCAAATCAGTGAATTTACCCTAATTTCTTTTTTAAACAATTCCTTCGACATACATCTTACAGCTGCCTCTGTAGCTGCCTTTGAAGCAGCATAAGCGGTTACCCCCGGACCACCAGAATGAGCCGCGATTGATGAAATTGTGATGATACTCAACCCAGGGTTGAACCCATTTTTTCTACAAACTAGGCGACACATTTCTATAAATGAAGCCACATTTGCATGTAAAATATTCATCACATGAGCTGGTTTCAACAAATTAAGAGGTCGTCTTGAGCGTAAACCTACACAATTAACAAAACCATCCAATTTAATATCTTGATTGTTTTTAGATTGCCACGCTTCTTCTAGAGAAAGTGGGTCAGAAAAATCTGCTTTGAATATTAAATGACCTTTATTGGCAAAACTTTCAGTTAGTTTATTAATTCCATCCTCAGAAGATGCGTGTAAAATGAGTTTGGCGCCTAAATTATCCAGGTTTTCGGCAAGAGTAAATCCAATTCCTTTGCTTGCACCTGTAATTAATATGTATTTGTTTTCAAATTTTCCCATTTAAACTAAGATATAGTATATGCGCCATCTAACAACACATTGGTTCCACTAATAAACCTGCTTTCATCAGACAATAAAAAACATACCAATTTTGCTAAATCAGCAGTGCCAATGGTACCTAAGAGTTGTCTTGCATGATCGTCCTGAGCACTTAAAGCAATATTATCTTGAATAAAATCGTGCTTTAAATCTGCTTCTACCCAACCTTTGCGAATTGAATTAACTCTAATTTTCCTTTCGGCCAATTCAGCAGCCATTCCTCTAATAGCAGCATCTAAAGCAGCTTTTGAGGCAGAATAGGCAATCTTAGATTTCAATCCTTTGATGCTACTAACAGAAGAAATAGCAACAATACTCCCTCCAATTTCAAATCTTGTTTTTTTACTTAATAACCTTGCAAACTCCAGAAAAGCATATAAGTTGGCATTCATCATTTCGCTTACAAAAGTTGTAGTTGTTAATGCCAAAGGCCTCACTCCTCCAATGCCTGCTGAATATACAAATCCATTTATTTTTTTTGCAGGTAAAAGAATGTTTTTTAGTTCTATTTCTATTAAATGAGTTTGATAAAAATCAAAAGAATAAAAAGAAAAACGATTACTCTTCATTTTAATTAATGAATCTGGTAATTGGTCCTTTCTATCAATCAAAATTACTTCATGATTCAATTGTAATAATTGTTCAACGATACAATAACCAGTATCTCCCCCATCATTGATTATACAATACATCATTCTATGCTTTCAATCTCTCTACCAATGCTAAAATAGCGTCTACAGAGTTAAAATTCTCTGGTTTTAATTCTGTTATGCGAATGCTAATATCAAATTCATCATTTAAATCTGAAATAATACTAACAATATCAAAAGAATCTAATATACCACCGTCTATTAAAGACTGCTCAATACCAAAATCAACGTCAGGTCTTATTTGACCAACTATTTCTAAAATTTTATCTTTCATTTCTAATAAATTTTACAATTTTAACATAGATACCGTAGATTTACCAGTGTGTTTGAACCCAAATTTTTTGTACAAATTCACTGCTGGTAAATTATTGTCTATTACCCATAATTGATATCTTGTATCCTCCGTTTGTTTGTTATGCTCAATATAACTTGCGACTAATGAATTGGCAATACCTTTTCCTCTGAATTTCCCATCAATTGCAATGTGTCCAAGCCAACAAATACTATTTATCCATTCAAACTGCAAAGCACCACAAAATTCATTTTCAAAATAAGCACAAAAAATATTGCTATTTTTCACAAACGTATCAATTTCCTCAAATGATTTTAAATCGCCCGTATACCTGTCTAAATCATTCTCAAATAAAATGGTTGTAAGCTTTGATTCAAATTCATTGTCCGCAATTTTAATAACCAAACTACTGTTAATGTTTTCAACAACACTTTTTTGTTGGTAGGTTAAAGAAAAATTCATTCTGGTTAAATGTTCTGCAAACCCATTTCTACACCAAAATTCTTTAATTGTTGCTGGTTGATCTCCTTTAAACACAATCTCCATCATAAGAGGCTTATCAGCATTTACAATAAATGGCTCTTCTAAATTATTGATATGGTAATAAACTTTAAAAGAAATACCCTTGTCTACTAATAAAATTAAATTATCGTTTCCAATTAAGGCATATAGATTTTTGCTAAGGATTAAGCTTTCTAATTGATTAACCAATAAATAGTTATTCGTGAAGCACTTTTTTCTGCTAAAACCTAATATTAATTGATTGACTTCCTCTAAATTATCAATCAATTGTGGGGCATTTATTTCCATTAACTTATTTCATTAGTATGGTACCAAGACTTTATTAATGTTCTATCAATTTTGCCGTTTAAATTAAAGGGCATTTCTTGAATCTTAATCAAAATATTTGGCAACATAAATTTTGATATTCTATCTTTTAATTCAGTTAAGATATATTTATTGTCTGCATTCTGACCTTGGTAAACCAATACAATTTTCTGCTTATCGTGGTCGTAAAAACAAATACTTGCTTCCACCTTATCTTGTGAATTTACCAAAATTTCAATTTCACCTAGTTCAACGCGCTGTCCCATGTGTTTTACCTGGTTGTCTTTTCGCGATAAAAACATGATTTCACCCAAAGAATTGTATTGCGCTAAATCACCCGTTCTATAAATGATTTCTGGATAATGCGGGTTTAATGGATTCTGACAAAATGCTTGTGAGGTTTTTTCTTCATTATTGTAATAACCCAAAGCCAAACAACAACCTCTCACACACAACTCTCCTTTTTCATCTCCAACAACTAACTCATTCTGTTCATTCAGCAAAAGAATTTCAGCGTTTTTAAATGGAATACCAATTGGCAAAACTTCATCATCAGCAAATGCTTTTTCAATTATATAATAGGTGCAAACTGAAGTGATTTCAGTTGGCCCATACAAATTAACAAAACGAGTTTGAGGCAGAGTTCTTCTCCAATAATTTAAAACTTTATTGTGCATTACTTCACCAGAGAACATAACTTGTTTTAAGGATTGAGGTTTTTTATCTGCGAAAGCATTTGCATTAGCCAACAAGGCAATTGCTGCTGCCGACCACATAATGGTATTGATTTGTTTTTCATTCATAAAATCAATCAATTGACCCATCATCATAAAATACGATTTGGGAATAACATACATGGTAGCACCACAACTCAAAGCACTATAAATATCTTTGATGGATGCATCGAAATAAAATGGATTTTGATTGCCAAAAACGTCATTTTCATTGTATCCAAAAGTATTTACCAAATTATCTGTCATATCAACTACAGATTGATGACAAGTAATCACACCTTTTGGTATACCTGTAGAACCAGATGTGAAAGTAGCGTACAAAGGGTCTCTATCAATAATTTTTCTTTTTATTTGGTTCAATACCAATAAATCAACTGGCAAATTTTTGATTTCTTCATAAATATAAGTAGGCAAATTGGGAGCTACACTTTGTGCAAAAGCCAAATCTTGTTGTAAAACTACGGTTGCTATCGGATTTAATGTTTCCAAAATTAATTCAATGCGTTTTTTAGGCATTTGAATATCTATTGGTACGTAAAAATTACCGCTAAACGCAACCCCCATAAATAGCACTAAACTCTCAATATTTCTATCTACATAAACAACAATTGGGTTTCTAATTATCCCATTTAGTTTGTTGCTTAATGTAAAACCAATACTTCTAGCTTCGCTTAATAAATTAGCATACGAAATTCCTTGGGTATCATTTGCAAACGCTAATTTATTAGGTAAGCGCTGTGCCGCGTTTTCTAAATAATCTAATATATTGTATTGCATCTTTATAATTCTTTTGATGATTGAATAATGCCCTCTTCAAAGATGCTATCATCTTCTTCAATAGGGAAAATATCAGCGATATTTAATTTAACAGAAAAAGCACCCCAAGATAAACCAACACCAAATCCGCAAACCAATGTATTTATTTGCCCAGATTCCTCATGTCCGAATCTATCGCATAAAGTTAGTGCTGCAGATGCCCCTGAAGTGTTTCCAAATCTGTTTAAAGTTAAAGGCATTTTTTCAGGAGGCAGCTTTAGCTTTCTTGCAATCTGCTGAAGAATTAATCCATTTGCCTGATGAAAAGCAAAACAATCATAATCCTCAACAGTAGTATTTGTTAAAGTCCAGAAATCTTTAATGAGCTTAGGAACATCAGATATGGTAAAAGTAAAAACAGAAGTTCCTTGCATCACAGAATGATGAAGGGTTCTTTCTACCCCATCCTGGTATATTTCTGGTTCATGGCTAGCATTTAAATTGCGATAACCTCCTCCAGGAACAATTAAGTACCTATACCCACTTCCATCCGACCTTAAAATAGATTGAATTGGAGGGGCATTTTCATCCTTTTCCAATAAAATTGCCACACTACATTCCCCTATCAACATCAAAGATGCTTTATCTTTGGGGTAAGTAGTTTTACCCGCTGTATCGCCTAAAATTAAAATTGCTTTATTGATGTCTGAATTTTGCATCATAGATGCCAAAGTTTGAACTCCATAAACAAAGGAAGAACATCCTAGGTTTATATCAAACACTGCACATTCAATAGATAAACCTAATCTTTTATGAACAATGGAGGAGGAACCAGGTCTTCTGTAATCAGCGCTTGTTGTCCCAAAAACCAAAGCACCAATTTCCGACTTTTCAATGCCTTTTTTATTCAACAATAATTCAGCAGCAGTATATCCCATATCGGATGCTGTTTGAAATTCAGAAGTTCGACGGGTTTCTGTAATACCTGTCATTTGCATAAACTTACTTACCTCTTCATCTCCAAAAAGAGATTTGTAGGATTCTGTTTTGATGACCTGTTTAGGAACCACCGTTTGAATACCACTGATGCGAATATTCGTAAAATTAAATTTAGGCATATGAATTATATATCAAATTTCTTGGCTGGGTTTCCAGCATATAAAAAACCATCTTTTGTATTGCGCATTAGATAAGAACCTGCGCTAATTCGGGTATTATTTCCAACAATCAAATTCTGTAAGATAACTGAACCTATTCCAAACAAATTTAAATCTCCAATTTTTGTGCCGCCAGAAATTCTACTGAGTGGCATAAAAACATTGTATGAACCAACTGTAACATCATGAGCCAAAGAAGAAATACTGTTCATTTGATTAAAATCTCCAAGCCTAACATCACAAGAAAATGAACAAGCCCTAACTATCACATTTCCTTTTCCCATTATTAATGATTTCTCATCAGCAACAAATACATCTGGGTGAATGATATTCGGGAATTGAATGAGTGGATTATTTATTTTGTCAACAATTAATTTCAAAATTCGTGGAACACCAATTGCGAAAACTATTGAAACTTCTTCTTGGAAATTGTTCAAGTAATCAATACCACCCAAAATTTCTCCAAAGTGAGAAACTTTAGTTCCCAATTCCAAGCCATCGTCAATAAAACCTATCAAATCCCAAGTTGGTTTTTTCTCATTTATCTTGTTTAAAATACAAGCAACTTCTTTTCCAAAACCACCTGCTCCGTAAATTGCAATTTTATCCATTAATTTTTTCCATTAAATGGTTGAAATGATGCTGGTTCCTCTGAGGTAATGTCTTTTCTGGCAATTACTTTCATAAGAGTTAGCCATAAAATTTCAAGGTCTAATAAAAAAGTTGTGTTTTCAACATACCACACATCTAATTCAAATTTTTTTGTCCAAGAAATATTGTTTCTACCATTGACTTGAGCCCAACCTGTAATTCCTGGGCGAACATCATGCCTTCTAAATTGTTCAATGGAATATAGTGGTAAGTACTTTTCTAATAAAGGTCTAGGTCCAATTAGCGACATATCGCCCTTTAATACATTTAACAATTGAGGCAATTCATCTAAAGATGTTGAGCGAACAAACCTACCTATTGGCGTCATTCGCTTTTCATCTGGCAATAGTTTTCCGGCACTATCGCGCTCATCAGTCATGGTTTTGAATTTAACTATTTTAAAGAGTTTAGCATTTCGCCCGGTTCTTACTTGTGTAAAAAAAGCCCCTGCACCTTTATTAAAGAGCAATAATAATAGGGCAAGAATTATTAATGGTATTAAAACTATTACCAAAGCCAATGCCGAAATGAATGCATCAATCAATCTTTTAAAAAAATTTCTATACATTATTAATTACATTCATGATGTTACGGTATGGAATTTCAACAGAATAATTTTGCTTTAAAAATTGATATCCATTTTCTCCCATCTGCTTTCGCTTTTCAATATCATTATGAAGGAAATTTAGATTGACTAAAAAATCTTTAAAATTTCCTGCAAGGCTAAACTTACCAAAGTTATTTTCTTGAGCAATAATTCCTGCGTCAGAAACATTATCAGCAGCTATTAAAATAGGTAATTTAGCTTCCATATAGGCTAGCATTCGAGAGGGAAAATTGGGAATGGTAAACCTTTTATCCAAAAAAATCATACCAACATCACAAGCTAATTCTAACTGGTCGAATTCTACCCTTGAAAGCATAGGTATATAAAGTATGTTTTGGGGCTTTTTCAAATTTACCCAATTTTCTATTTTCTTAGATTGGTTTCCACTTCCAACTATTAAAAAAAATATATCCTCTCTTTCAATTGAGCTATCAAGCACTTCAATTAAAAAATCTATTCCTTGAGCTATCCCCAAATTTCCACCATACAAAAATATTGTTTTATCCGAAGGGATATTGTACTTCTTTAGGATCTCAATTCTTGAACTATTTTGATTAAACCTTTCAATTATTTCAATAGCATTTGGGCATAATCCAACTTTATTGGGATTTACATCCTCATTTTTTTGAATAACATAATCTATATTAGCCTGTGACATACAGCCAATAAAATCTGAAATTTGATACAATTGTTTTTCTTTCAGGTTAAAATATTTGTATGTTAAACTATCCTTACTCATCAATCCAAGGTCAACAGCATTCTGAGGAAAAATGTCTTTTAACATCAGATATGTTTTGGCTTTAAACTTTTTTTTGAGATAGTCAATTAAATTATTAAACGTTATTGGAGGTGTAGCGTATAGTATTAAATCAAATGTATATTTTTGATAATACTTATTAATTGCCCATTTAAATTGATTCTCAATAAGAATAGTTGCAATGCCTTTTTCTATAAAGTTTGATTTAGTGATATTTAAAGTTTTTACGCCAAGAATGTGAACGTTTTCATATTCTTTTAGTGTAGTAGATTTTTTAGTCCTTCTTTCAAAAGGGCAAACAATAAATACTTCATGACCTTGATTAGCCATATACCTCAACAAATCTGGATAAATTCCACGATTATTTAAATCACTTATGGCTGTTGAAATTGAGAGAAAAAGGATGTTCATTGTATTATAGGGATAAACCCAAAGCTCTTTTCACCATATTATCTTTAATCGTAGGTTCAGGATAATTAATTAACACAGCTCTGTAAACGCCTTTAAATACGAATAAACTCCCTGCCGATGCTCCAATAATGCCAAATTCTTTAACTAGGTTTTCTATGTGATCCAAATTACCTGCACCACCTAAAATAGTGAGAGGTGTGCTTACTCTAGACCGAATTTTTTTTACCAATTCTAAATCATACCCTTTCATGGTTCCATCCATATCAATGGAATTAATTACTATTTCACCTGCCCCGAGTTTAACGGCCTCCTCTGCAAAATCAAATGGATTGATCTTAGTTGATTTTGTTGCATTATTGGTTAACAATTCATAACCACCAAAGAGTTTTTTCTTCACATCTAAAACAACTACAACACTCTGATTGCCTACACGCTCAGCAATCTTTGTAATTATTTTAGGATTGTGAATTGCTTCAGAACTAAGCGCTATTTTTTCTACACCCAATGAAAAGATAGTTTGAGCTTGTTCAACTGTTTTAATACCGCCACCGTAGCACAATGGCATTCTACATTCAGATGCCCAATATTCAATACTTTTGTAGTCTGGTTCTTTATTTAAACGGCTTGCATCAATATCTAAAATCGTAAGTTCATCGGCTTCTTTTTCATTGAAAATTCTTACTGCATTTATTGGGTCACCAACATATTTGGGATCTTTAAAATTAACAGTTTTAACTAAGCCTTTATTGCTAACGAGCAAACATGGAATTATTCTAGGTCTTAACATTTACTTTTAAATTTCTTTTGCAAAATTTTCTAATAACTTAACTCCAAAATGATGGCTTTTCTCTGGATGAAACTGAACACCATAAACATTGTTATGATTTACTGCGCAAACAAAATCGCCAGCATAATCAGATTTAGCCAAAATTTGCTCAGTATTATCTGAATCAATATAATATGAATGTAGGAAATAGAATCTTGCTTCCTGTTCCAAACCTTTAAACAAAGGGTTATTTTTAACAGGATTAACATCGTTCCAACCCATGTGGGGCAAATGTACTTTACTATTTAATTTTGATTCATCAAATCTTTTAACAGTTGCATCAACCCAACCTAAGCCATCTAATTTTCCCTCTTCGCTAGATTTGGCCATTAATTGAACCCCAACACAAATACCAATTACCGGGATTTTATTAATCAAAACCAAATCGTTAATTTTATCAAACATACCAGAATCCATTAACTTTTGCATGGCATAATCAAAAGCACCTACTCCAGGTAATACTAATTTTTCAGCTCCTTCTAAGTCAGAAATGGTTGTGGCTATTTTTGTTGGAATTGATAATTTATGAAATACATTTTGTATTGCTTTAATATTTCCACAACCATAATTAATAATTGTTATCATCTTAATAATCTTCTTTCTAAGCCTAGTTTTTGCATAGATTGATTTGCGAAACTAATTAATGGCCAATTATTAGTATAATCCAAATAAGTTTTGTTCTCTCCTTCAAATATCTTTTGAAACTCTTCCTTGGTCCAATCTAATTTATTGGCTACATATTCAAATTCCTGCATCAAAGTAACATCATCTAATTCTGGTTTTGATATTCTTTGAATTGCTGCATCTCTTGTCATTTGACCTGTTAAAACCAAACTCGAGAAATGGGCTCTACGTTTTTCAAAACCAAACTTACGGGGTAACCAATAATCTTCATAAAATCTTGTAAACCTAGATTCATGGTGTTTGTGCTTAAACCTCTCCCATCCAAATTTAGATTCTAATAAATTCTCGGCATCATTCTTTAAAAAGGAAAAATTATTAAGTGGCTTTATAACCTTCATGCCTAAAATATGTTGGTAAAAAAGTTTGTATTCAAAAACATCCAAAATTGGGTATGTTTTTAAAGGCACTCTACCGAATTTTTTATGCAAACCCATCGTAAATTTTTTGTCTATACCAAGATAAGCACCCCATTGATAAGGTTCACGACAACATTCAGTTGAATAATTTGAACCAGTAAGTACATATTTTACTTTATTCTTTCTAGCAAATTTGTACATCGCAGAAAAAAATGCAATATCTTGAGGTCCATCAATATTAGGTACCTGAGCCTGAAAATAAGACCTTTGCAAGTCTTTCATTTCTTCCCAATTTACAACTTCGGTGAACAAATCAAGATTAAGGCCATTCAGAAGCTTCTCTATATTGCTCACTGCCTGATTTGAATTCCATCCTGCATCCACGTGAAAAACCAAAGGACGCAAGCCAAGGATTTCTTTAGCTAAGTATGTGGCATAAGAACTGTCTAATCCACCACTAACGCCAATTATACAATCGAAATCTTTATTTCGGTTCTCCTTTTTAATTTTATCTGCTAACTGAAACATTTCTTGTTGCCCTGCATCATCAGTATGCCAATTAGGTACAATATTGTTAACATAATTATGGTAATAATCGCTTATTCCGTTTTCATCAAAAACAATATTGGGATCTGTAGTATCCATGATTGTTTTTGTGCAAATTTGGTATGGTCTCATTTTCTATTTTGATTTTAATAATTCGTTATAAAGCTCTATGTAATTTAAATAATTTTTGTTCATGTCATACATTTCATTAGCCCTTTCAAAGCAATTTTTGGAATAAAACTCTTTCCCATTACCTGAAATATGATTAATTGCCTCAACAACAGCTTGTAGATTTCCTGTTTCAACCTTGATGCCCGTTTTATCTGTTACTATCTCGTTTAATGCTGTATTGCTATATACAATGGAAGGTGTGCCACATGCCATCGCTTCAATTGGTGTTAAACCAAATGATTCTTGGTAAGAAAGACAAAGAAGTATATCAGCAGCCGAATAAAGTTCTGCGAGTTCAAGTTGACTTTCAGTTCTTTTTATGCATTTTATTTTGGAAGAAATATTTTTCGATATTGATTCATTAATTCCAACTAAAATTAGTTGGTAATCGGAAGAAAGCATTTCGGATAATAAAATATAATCATCTAATCCTTTCGACTTAATCCATGTAGTACCCGATGCAATTAAAAACTTCTTATTTTTATCTAAACCATATTTTGAAATAACATGTAAGGAATTTTCTTTCGGATTAAATAAATCTAAGTCAATACAATTAGCTATGGAGGTTATTTTATTTTTGGATAGAAAAGAAGATTTAGCAAGATTTGCAACCCAATCAGATACACCAACAAAAGTTAAATTTTTAATAGCATTGAACAATTTATCTTTTTGATAAAACTCGCTTTTAGATTTATCAAAAAACAATGATTTGGGGTATTTTTTACTTTGAGGACACTTATTACACTCAGTTTTCCATTTGTTACAACCAACTAAGGTGAAATAGGAACAATGCCCTGTAAATGCCCAACAATCATGTAAGGTCCATATAACTGGTTTGTTAAATTCTCTCAAAAACTCAAATAACAATGGAACATTCAAGTAATATCCATGCATTTGGTGTAATTGAATGATATCTGGATTAATGGTTTTTAGCTGTTGAATTAGTTTTAATGTTGCATACCTAGAACCGTTTAAATGCTCGCCCAATAATCTTGTTTGCAATAAGTGAAATAATATAGAAAACTTATTCCCAATTTTGATAACTTTTGACTGACTTTGATTATAACCTCTAGCAAAAGTTATATAGCTATCAAATCCAGATTTCATGGCAACAAGGCCAATTTGCTCGGCTATTCTTCCGGTTGAGCCACTATTTACTTCTATATTAATTTGAAATAATATAGGTCTACTCATTTTTTAAGCAAAATATCTATAAATGTTGTTTCTAAATCCTCATCAGTTAAGTAGGAGAATTCGTTGTCTAACATGGCTCTGCTTATCCCTAACTCAATTTTCTCTTTTCTTCTAAAAAATTCAATGGTAGAAAAGTTGGCTTTACCAATAAACTCAATATGCTTTGACGCAGGCAATCTATTAATAGCCCATGAATTGCTGCCTTTAACAAACATCCATTGTTTTTCAGAAAAGGCCCAATGACCATTCCATTTCTCGGTAAAAGCATGACATTGAAAATCTACTAAATGAGAGGTATATCCATCTTTTTTCATCCACTTATTCATTGATGTATAACAATCTTCTAACCCATCTACATGTTCAAGAACACATTGAGAAAAAATGAAATCAACGGTACCATATTTTACTAATTTATCATCATTCCAAGGAGCAAAATATTTGATGTATTTTCCATTAGCCCCATTTTCTTCAATATCTTTTCTAATGCTTACAATTCTCTCTTCATTCAAAGATATTTCCAGTTGGGTATCGGGTAATAAATCTGACGGGAAAATTTCACCAGTAATTCGCCTTTCTTTAAATATTTTAACCATGGAATCAAAATCCCTCAATAATTCTTCCTTTGAGATATAATTTTGAACATCTAATGCATAGTAAGATTTTGAACCACTTAATAATGCCGCAATTCCTGCCCCTAACGAACTACCTGGGCCAAGCTCAGCAACAATTTCTGGTACTTCTGTAATGCCATTACTACGCAATTTTGATAGATGCTTAGCCCATACTCTAAAAGAATATTCAGGACTTCCGCCAGTTCCCAGAGGAAATAACTTATTGAATAAACTCAGTTTCCTTAACCTTCTTATTGTGAAGGTTTTTAAATCAACGCCCTTAATGTAAATGTTCATAATTGTTGTTTGATATTATTTGTTGTTAGAAATTATTTCGCTGAGTCCGGTAGAAGTTATAAATTCGGCATCAGGCCATCTTTTGAGTATACTATTTAATAATCCATCAATTGCCTTTAAACCAGAGTCTGCATTGGCCTGATCCAAACACCCTACGTAATTGACCCTATGAGTACTAATAACAGCAGGCTTAGACCAAAAGAAGGCAGTTGAAATATCATCCATACAACTTGCATTCCAATCTGAAAGAGATGGATCAGACGGTTCAAAACCACAATTTCTAGTTAAAATCAATTGACCAAAACTATTTCTTTTTCCTAACCAATTCAACTCTTTTAATGTGGTTCCATCCCCGTTAGGATATACATGAAATTTATACCTGATTAATGATTTAATACCTATTGAGTGTAAAGTTTCTTCCAAAACTTTAGGTTCTGGTTTATTTGAAGCTACAAAATGACGCGGAAAATAACCCAACAAATTATTGAATAAATTAGCCCCCGAAATCAATACATCTTTAAACTTTTCAATGTCTTCTGGAAATTCTGGGTCAAATGCCGCTAAATATTGAGGAATTTTTTCACCGTAAATTTCTGAACCACCAATTGATCCATGATTAAAAGACAGTAGAACCCCTTTGTTGGATTGTTGGAGAGATCTTATCCATCTCAATGAATTTAAGTGCTCTCTGCCATGAAACTCGGGTACAAATAGGTTCTCTTTTATACCTTTCCTCCAAAGATTAATAACATTATCGTGATTTGGATACTTTTTACAGGTTTCAGTGAATGGTTCATAGTAATATTCATCAAAATTACAATCTGCTATTTTAACAAAATCCGGATTTGCAACCACACACATAGGAGTAAAAACAGGATGATTCCCCTTTATGTCCGTATAACTCGTTAATACGTTAAACAATCTTTCGAGGTCATCATTTGATTCAAGACAATCAAATTTAGTGAAATTAGATTTATCAACATTCAAACCCTTATTCACCATCTGGGTATAATCCCATTTGCTGCGCGTTCTAATACTACCCCAATCGTCTGATTCAAAAACAATCAATTTGCGCTTGGTTCGCCATCCAGGCATATTACTTAAATGCTTTCTAATCATCATTGACTTGGTAAAATTACATCCAAATAATTTTGGGCAATTGTTTCAAATTTTAGATCAACTCTTACTTTTAAAGCATTGGTCATTAATAATTCTCTTAGATTTTTATCTTCAATCAACCTATTGATGGCCTCAGTTAATTCAGAAGAATTTCCGGGTGTAACTAAAATCCCATTTACTCCACTATTAATAATTTCATTGTACCCATGAAACGTATCACTCGCTACACACGCCAAAGGCACTGTCATTGCCTCAATTAAAGCATTTGGGAAGCCTTCTTTCAAAGATGGCAAAACAAAAATTTGGGCTTCGGATAATTGCTTCCTAAAATCTATCAAATGGCCATGAAAAATAACCCTATTATCCACTTTTAACTCTTTTGCCAAATTCTCTAAATTGGTTCTTTCACAACCATCACCAACAATGCTTAGTTCCCATGAATTATCCTTTATTTGTGCAAATGCCTTTATTAAATATTCATGTCCTTTTACCTTTTCCAAACGACCAACGGTAACTATTCGATTTAAAAAAGGTGTATCTATTCTCTCAATAATATTTACAGGATTGTTAATTACTGCAATATTTCGTGATTTTGTCTTTTGTAAAAGAACTGACTTTGCAAAATTTGACTGGGCAATTATACCATTGGCTTTGCCGTAAAATTGTTTTCTTAGTAGTTCGCTTAGGAATGGAAGTTTAGCCAATGGATTCATCCTGTCTGTCAGGTATAAAGGATAAGGCAATCCTATTAGCGCTAAAACAACATAAGGATTGGTCCATTCACTGTAAGCTAAAATTGTATCTGGCTGATAATTCTTCACATATTTTCGCAGAAAAAGCATCATTTTAATAGTATAGCCAAATTTATTATTTGTAATTCTTTCAAAATTAGGCTCCAAAAATTTAATATCTTGATGTAACCTAAAAAATGGATCACTTTGGTATAAGGCAATAATGCTAACATCAAAACCTAATGTTACAAAATAATTAGCTAAGCTAACAGATGCTCGTTCTATTCCGCCTCCAGCAAGGCCATTGTTTATTATTAGTATTTTTTTTTTAGGCACTTTTATTTCCATTTTTAATTTCCAATTCCTCCATTACAACATCCACCATCCATTCACATGAATCAAAATTTCCTTCATAAAAGTTAAGTTCATCATCCCAATATCCAACACATTGATAATAACCTTCTTTTTGAAAACCATAACTTATTTCAATAATAAGCAGTTCATCATTTTTACTTACAAAATCAAATGCCACGCATTGTGTATTCAATTTTTTAGCAGATTCAAAAGAAAGTTTAATCAATTCATCACTAAAATTAGCTTTATCATATTCAATATTGCCGCTACCAGAAGCCCTAAAATCATTTTTCCGAACATTTCTTTTTATGGCAAATGCTTTTTTACCAATTACTATTGTTCTTAAATCAAAACTATTGTTAGGGATAAACTCTTGGAAATAAAAATACCCTACTTCATTTCCCATAACCCTTGCAAATGCTGGCTTAACAAACAAGCGGTAAATGCTTTTGAATAAATCTATGTAAGTGGCTTTTTTTATTTTTATTTTTCTAACGATTTCTTTTAAATTTTCAAATGAATCAAAATTACTGAATCCGTTATTGAAAGCTTTGTTAACTAGTTTAATACCGCTACTTAAACTTGTTACTTTTTTAACATTGAATGAGCCAGCACCACCTCTTAATTTAAAAATTATAGGAAATTCTGATTGATGAAGGAATTCAATTGCACTTTTTTTATTAAAGAAGGCAAACGACTTAACTGTAGGTAAGTTTAATACTTCTAGTAAATATTTTTGACCCAATTTGTCATCAAAATGCCAATTAGTTTTAAAATTTGGAAAAACAACCAAGTTTGCATGCTCTGCCATAAACAATATTTGCTTTGCAATATTCAAATCACGTGGGTCATTTTGTGAATGGTGCCACATGAGTGCGGTGCAACCTTTTAATTGTTCAACTAAATCATTGTCATAACAATTAACTTCTTTAAAAGGAATATCTTGTTTTAATAAATATTTCTTCCAATTAACGTGGAAACCGTAATTACTTTTATGTATCGCTATCATAATCTAAATATTGTTGAGCCCATACTTCAAATGTGTACATTTGCCATACACATTCAAGTTGAGCCGAATCTGCTTCTTTTATATTTAGTAAAATTTCATCAATTTGAGCTATGTCAAAAATTTTTCTTCTTGCGATACTACCTCTAATTTCAGCATTCCATTTTGTAATAAATTCTTTCGAGCTTAAAAAATCTTTTAATGGAATACTGAAACTTTCTTTTGGTCTATAAGCGAAATCAACATCAAAAATATCAGCCGCTAATTTTTTTAATACATTTTTACATTCATATTTACCATTCCTTTTTGTAACTAATTGGTCATTATCAATTGATAATGCTAAACTTACCAAGTTATTATCCAAAAAAGGTACTCTATTCTCAATTGAAAATGCCATCGACATTTTATCCTGTCTCATCAATAAATCAGGTAGATAAGTGGCAATTTCGTATTTTCTATAAATATTATTATTTTTAGTCAAACCTTTTAATACTGATTTTCTATATCTTACGGCATTATCAAAATTAAAATTCGGTTTTATTTTTTTCAAATAGCCAATTGATCCGAATGTAGATGCTGTAACAATTCTATTTTCTTTATTTAAATAAAAAGAAAGAAAATCATATATATTTTTTCTATTAAAAATCAATTTTGATAAAAAATCTTTAGAAAAAAATGAGTGGTGCTCAAAATCAATAAATCTAGAATATCCTGCCAATATTTCATCAGCTCCTTCACCACTTAACAAAACGGTAACTAATTCTTTCGCATTTTCACTTAACAAGTACAAACCAATTGTATTTGGATGATTAATAGGTTGCTCAAAAGCCCATGTAGCTTTATCAAAAGCATTGAAAAAATATTCTTGACTTAGTGTGTGTTTATCGCTAGTTAAATTTAATTTATTTTTAACTGCTTCTATATATTTTTCTTCTGAGAATTTTGGGTTTTCAAATAAAATTGAGATGGTTTCTAGATTTTTATCAAGAGTACTTTTACTGGCGAAATAGGTTACTAGAGAGGAATCAACACCTCCTGAAAGCTGACAACCTACTTTTACATCACTTATCAATTGAGATTTAACACTCTTTTCTAATGCGTTTGCAAAAATATGGTCAAGTTGATTATGATCAATTTTTAAATTGCCATCCTCATTCAAATTATAAAAAGATATTTCTTGGTAATTTCCATTTTCATCAAACTCTAAATATTTCCCGGGTTTTAAATTTCTTATATTTTTAAAAAGTGTTTTATTAATTAAATTCCTAAAAAGTAAAAACTCATCCAAGTGCGATTCATCTAATTCAAATTTAAAATTAGGCAATGCTTTAAAGCTTTTAATTTCTGAAGAAAATGAAATTCTATTTTCTTCCTCTAAAAGGTACAATGGCTTAATACCAAATCGATCCCTAACTAGGAATAATCTATTGATTTTAGCATCCCAAATAACAATCGCAAACATGCCGTTCAAACGTTCTATCATCCCTTCAATGCCAAAAGCATTGTATAAGTTTAGCACAACTTCAGTATCGCTGCGCCCCTTAAATTTAAACCCTTTTGAAATTAATTCATCTTTAAAATCCCCTGCATTGTAAATTTCACCATTTAACATTAAAACCACATTGCCATCAATACTTTTCATTGGTTGATGACCATTTGGCGATATATCTAAAATACTTAGTCTATTAAATCCAAAAACTAAATTTGAGGGATTTTTGAAATCAGTTTCAATTTCAAGAGTTACGTCTTCCACACTGTTCAGCTTCGAATTGATGGCAACAATAGCTGAATTGTCTGGCCCTCTATGTTTTTGGAGTAACAGCATTTTTTTAATGATACTGTTGTTTGTTTCGATTTCTGAATTCTTAATCAAATATCCTGCTATTCCACACATAATTTATTTTTTATTAATGAGTGAAGTAAGTAGAACATCTTTATGCGATTCGCACCTTATTAAATTGCTTAAAAGGAGCTTTTTGTCTTTTCTAATTAAGTCAGGTAGCCAACCATTGTTGTGCATTCTGGGTAAAATTTTACCTAAGTAAGGTTGGAGATAATTATTTACCGTGCGATTTATAGATTGAACATATTTCTTGAACGATTCCATCAATAATTCATCATTGCTTATGATTTGATTTATTTCTTCAATTTTACTTAAAAAATGCTCCTTTGATTCTTTTAAAAATATTCCTTCCTTGTCACCATTTTGTTCTATAAATTCTAGTTCAAAGGTAATTTGTTTATTTTTTTCGAATATTAATCGAACCATCATACCAAAATACCAAGTTTTATGAGATGGTTTTACCCAATCAAAACAAAAATTTCCTAATCCATAAAAAATGGGCGCTTCCTTGTAATACTCATAACCCGAAATAATATGAGGATGATTACCAATCACTGCATTTGCTCCGGCATCAATAAAAAATCT
>JBILJL010000186.1:0-5001 GCA_044377255.1 Bacteroidia bacterium | reverse complement strand
TTTAAACATCTATCAAAAATAATACCTCTAAGTAATTGATAATTAATCAATAAATTTTAATTTCATAACTTTAATTACTGTATCAAATAACTGCAATGAAAGCAATTCTGAATTCAGAATTCAGAATTCAGAATTAATTTCTACCTTTCCGCCAATGAATTTAGGTTTCGACGCAAAAAGAATATTCTTTAACCGAACCGGATTAGGAAACTATTCTAGGTCGGTTTTAACTGGCTTATTGAACCAATTTCCAGAAGACAGTTATCATTTGTTTACCCCTGCAACTCCTTCATTTGAAAGCTTTCTACAAAATGATTCCCAAGTAAAAAGGCATTTTCCTCAAAGCCTAATCGATAAAAAATTTCCTTCCTATTGGCGTTCAAATAATTTGGTAAAAGATTTGCTGGCAAGTAAAATAGATTTGTATCATGGCCTGAGCAATGAACTGCCCAAAGACATTGAGAAATCTGGGATAAAAAGTGTGGTGACCATCCACGATTTAATCTTTTTACATTATCCAAAACAATACCCTTGGTTTGATAGACAAGTTTATCAGAGAAAATTTGCCTCCGCTGTGAATCGTGCCGATTTGGTTATAGCTACCAGTGAAAATACCCGCAAGGATATTCTCCATTTTTACCAATGTAACCCCGATAAGGTGGTGGTTTGCTACCAGAATTGTGATGATAATTTTGCCAATAAAATAAATGAAGGCAAAAGAAAAGAGTTAATAATAAAATACGGTTTGAACCGAAATTATATTTTATGTGTGGGTACACTTGAGGAAAGAAAGAATCAAATAAACCTACTGAAAGCCTACGCTCAGAGTGATTTACCCGATTTAGATTTGATTTTTATTGGCAAGAAAGCAAACGCCTATCCTGAGTTAGATCAATTTGTTAAAAACAATCACCTAGCAGGTAGGGTGCGGTTTATTCATGATTTGCCTTTCGAAGATTTACCCGGAATATACCAATTAGCAAGGTGTTCGGCATATTTAAGTAATTACGAGGGCTTTGGTATTCCAGTGCTGGAAGCCATGCGTTCAAATGTGCCTGTTATCTGCTCAAATACCTCTTCTATCAGAGAGGTTGGAGCTAATGCAGCTTTATTGGTTGACCCTAAAAGTATTTTAGAAATTAAAGCAGGCTTGTTGAAAATAGTTTACGATGAAACTTTTAGAACCTCGCTCTTTGAGGCAACCTCGGTTCATTTAAAGAATTTTGATCCGGTAGAATTGAGTCGCCAAATGCATCAATTATACAAAGGCTTACTAAAATAAATGAGATACAAAGCGAATCACTTAATTTAGCAGCGTGAAAATTGAACTAAAAGAGCCCATCTTTCAAAAACTTATCAAACAGTCAGCATCATTAAATGTTGAGGCGTTTGTGGTGGGTGGATACGTGCGCGACCTCTTTTTAAAGCGCGAATCAAAAGACATTGATGTGGTGGTGGTTGGCGATGGTATAGCCTTTGCACAAGCTTTTGCCGAGGATATCAAAGAAAAAACTGATTTTGCAGTCTTTAAAAATTTTGGAACGGCTATGGTTCGAACCAAAGATTGGGAAATAGAATTTGTGGGTGCTAGAAAAGAAAGTTACAGCAAAGAAAGTAGAAAGCCAGCTGTAATTCCAGGCACTATTAAAGACGATCAGTTAAGAAGAGATTTCACCATTAATGCCTTAGCTATTAGTCTGAACCAATATAATTTATTTGAGGTAATTGATCCTTTTGAAGGATTGTTGGATATTGAAAGGAAGGTTATTCGCACTCCTTTAGAACCAGATATTACCTTCGACGATGACCCGTTAAGAATGATGCGCGCCATCAGGTTTGCTAGTCAGCTTAATTTTGATATTCACCCCGAAACATTTTCTTCCATTCAAACGAGAACCGAAAGAATCAGCATTGTTTCAATGGAAAGAATTACGGAGGAATTGAACAAAATAATGATGAGCAAGGTGCCCAGCATTGGCTTAAATGACTTGTTTGAATCGGGTTTGCTCAAGATTATTTTTCCTGAACTTTTTGCCATGCATGGGGTAGAGGTAGTAAATAAAAAAGCCCACAAAGATAATTTCTACCATACCCTAAAAGTACTCGATAATGTTTGTGAAGAAACCACTAATTTGTGGTTACGGTGGGCAACTTTACTTCATGATATTGGTAAACCAAGTACTAAACGTTTTTTAGATTCGGAAGGCGGCTGGACCTTTCATGGTCATGAAGACCGAGGTGGCAGAATGGTTCCTAAAATTTTCAGGCGTTTAAAGTTGCCGCTGAATGAAAAAATGAAGTATGTGGAGAAATTGGTTTCACTGCACCACAGACCCAAAGTATTGGCTGAAGAAGGCGTAACAGATGCTGCAATTAGAAGGCTAATTGTGGATGCAGGTGAAGATTTAGAGGATTTATTTACCCTTTGTAGGGCCGATATGACCAGCAGAAACCCTGAGAAAATTAAGTTGTTTAGGAGCAATTTATTAAAGGTTCAGGAATTAGTGAAAGAAGTGGAAGAGCGCGATGCACTGAGAAATTGGCAACCTCCAGTAAGTGGTGAAGACATTATGAAGCATTTTAATTTAACACCTTGTAGGGAAGTTGGATTGATTAAGGTTGAATTACGTGAGGCAATTTTAGATGGGGAAGTACCAAATTCCTACGAAGATGCCTTTGCCAAAATGGTAGAAATTGGAAACAGGGTTTTGGGTTTATAAAAATTAGGTTCGAACCAAAAATGAGCTAAAAAATTTGGGGTAGAAATGAATTTGATTTTAATAGAAAATAATTGAATATTCGCAGTTAGAAGAAATAAGTGACATGGCAGTATATAAATTTAAAGTTTCATTTGAAGATTACGAAGATATTTATCGGGTAATTGAAATTAAATCTACCCAAACATTTTTAGATTTGCACAAGGCAATTTTAGAAAGTATAAAGTTTGATTCCAAGCAATTGGCCTCATTCTATATGAGCAATGATAGTTGGAAAAAAGGTCAAGAAATTACACTCGAAGACATGAGTGAAAAAAATGAAACCTCCACGCCAATAATGGCCAACTCAAAATTGAGCCAGTTTATCATTGACCCACACCAGAAAATTTTGTACGTTTATGATTTCATAGAATGTTGGGTAATGCTCATTGAATTAACCCAAATTAGCAAAGATGAAAACCCTAAAACCAAATATCCTAATTGCTTTAAATCTGTTGGCTTGCCTCCAAAACAATATGATAAAGTTCAGAAATTTGGTGTTGTGGAAGACAATGAATTTGATGAAATTACAAAAAACTATTTGAACCAATCGGATGAAATTCCAGGTGACATTTCGGATGATGATGAGGATGGCTTTGGAGTGATAGATACCAGTGAAGACGGGGAGGCAGAAACAACTGGCGACTTCGGCGAAGAATAAAAAAAATGTTAAATTTACAGCTAACCAAACCGCTGATTGTTTTCGATTTGGAAACAACAGGGATTAGCATTTCAAACGACCGAATTGTTGAGATTGCTTGTATCAAAGTTTTTCCAGATGGAAAAGAAGAAGTTAGAACAGACCGGGTTAATCCTGGCATGCCCATTCCTGCTGAGGTTACGGCCATACATGGTATAACAGATGCAGATGTAGCTGATAAACCAAAGTTTGAGGAACTGGCCAGAGAGCTGGCCGTATTCATGCAAGGTTGTGATTTCGCAGGATTCAATTCAAATAAATTCGACTTCCCATTGTTGGTTGAAGAATTTTTAAGGGCAGGTGTAGATTTTGATGTGGAGAACCGCAAATTTATTGATGCCCAGCGAATTTTTCACATGATGGAGCCTCGCAACCTCAGTGCCGCTTATCGCTTTTATTGTGATCAAACATTAGTAAATGCCCATAGCGCAGTGGCCGATACCCGTGCAACTTGGGAGATTATTCAAGCACAAATTACACGCTATCCTCAACTCAAAAATACCATTGATGAATTAGGGAAAGTATCGGGTCAAAACAACCTAGTAGACCTTGCCGGTAGAATGATTTACAATGCCGAAAGAAAAGAGGTATTTAATTTTGGTAAACACAAAAATAAACTGGTAGAAGAGGTGTTCAGTAAAGAACCCGGCTATTACCAATGGATGATGGATAACGATTTTTCATTAGACACCAAACGCCGCCTCACCAAAATCAAACTCCGCATGAAATTCGGCTCTTAGTTCGATTGCCCACTTTAACGCTTGCGTCATGGTGAGCTTGTCGAACCATGTCGAACTAAGGTTTAAACCCAATTCTTTTTCTTTTAGAATTATCCTTTGGTGAATTTACCTTCATTAAATAAGATAATGCATCATTAATATCTGTGAATTGCACGTTAAAGCGATGCTCTAAATCCATTAACTTTTTGCTTAAATCTTTATGACTAATAGCAAATTGTCGTATAAGTACAAAAGTTCTCATGATCCCAATATTAACCTCAATTGCCTTATCAGAATTTAAAACCCCAGAAAGCATTGCCAGACCTTGTTCTGTAAAAGCATATGGTAAATACTTTCTATGTTTACCTCATTCATTCTTTAAGGTTTCAATTTGAAACCTTAAAGAATTTGCCTTTCTATTAGTTTAATTGTGAGCCTATCGCTTTCGACATGGTGAGTCTGTCGAACCATACCGAACCACAGAAAAGACCTAAAGGCCTATAAATTAATGGTTTGCAATCCAATCCCGGGCCTAAAGGACCCTGGCTATTACCTCCGTCATGGTGAGCCTGTCGAACCATGTCGAACCATCGCGTCATAATGAGCCTGTCGAACTATTTCTCCAACACCTCGTACATATCTCCCCTGCGGTCCTTCCAGTTTAGCACTGTACCCGTATTTCTGGCACGCTCTAAAGCTGCTAAGTCTAAATCAGCAATTACAACAGTTTCAATATTGGTGCTACATTCACCTGCTATCGCATCTGGTGGAAAAGCAAAATCACTCGGTGTATAAATTCCAGATTGGGCGTAATTGATGTCCATGT
>JBILJL010000185.1:0-5040 GCA_044377255.1 Bacteroidia bacterium | reverse complement strand
TTAATTGTAAGCAATTACGCTTCCAGCAACATCTCCATTTACCGAAATCAAATTATTGCAAATGAACCAACAATTGCGGCAAGTAATTTAAACATTTCAACCGTTTCATCTAGCTCTGTGCAACTCAATTTTACCAAAGGTAATGGCGCCCGGCGCATGGTGTTGGCTAGACTTGGTTCTGCTGTGAATGTTTCCCCAGTTGATACTTATGCCTATGTTGCCAATAGTACTTTCGGTAATGGCAATCAAATTGGTACCGGGAATTTTGTGGTATACAGTGATACTGGAAACTCAGTTTTAATTACCGGTCTAACTGCCGGAAATACCTATCATTTTTCTGTTATTGAATACAATGGAACAACGAACTATTCCAATTACCTGCAATCTCCAACCCTTGATGGAAATACTTTTTTAGGCAAAGTGCTTTTCTCCAAATCAACTGGTAACCTCAACAATTTGAGTACCTGGGGGCCAAATTTAGATGGAACAGGCACAGCGCCAACAAGTTTTGCAGATAGCAATACTGTATACTACGTGGTAAATAATGCTACTCCTGCTGTTGGCGGTAACTGGATTATTGGTGGTAATAGAAGTTATGTGGTGTTTGGTGATGGTAGTATTGTTTACAATATCAATATACCTTCTTCAAATGGTCTTGCTATTGATAGCATTGTGGTTAAAAATAATATTACCTTATCTATTCAAGGTATTTTAGCCGTCAACAAATCTTTCTGGGAGAATGGCTCCACAGCCTTGTATTATGGTAGTGCTGCTCAAACAATGGTTTCAGGAGATTATAACAATTTGCAAGTTGTTAGCGCGGCTAAAAACATGAGCGGTAATGTTAGGGTTAGAAATAATTTAACCATGACAGCAAATATCATTACCGATACCTTTACCTTAACTCTCGGAAACAGTGCTTTAAATCCAGGTATACTAAACAGAAGCGCTGGAACAATTATAGGAAAGTTTAGGCGCTGGTATGCTGCTTCTACTAATTCTGGATCAACTGGCTTATTTCCTATTGGGTCATCAAACAGTTACCGTCCAATAAGCCTAGAATATACCAGTAGTCCAACTACAGGTGGATCTTACCTTGCAGAGTTTGTTCCTACAAACCCTGGAACTGCTGGTTTACCTTTATTCGATAGCCCTGTTTTATTAACAAATGCGGGTGTAAATGGGTTTTGGCGTATAACCAATACAGGTATTTCTGGAGGCACATTTACAAGCACAATTACAGCTACAGGATTTTTCTCTATAAACGATTATACCGCTCTAAAAATGATTTGTAGAACTGCCAGCAGTTGGGCCATACCTGGAGTTTCAGGCACCAATTTAGGAACCAATGCAGCCCCAGTGATTATTCGTACCGGACTTAGCACCAACTCATGGGAATTTGGTGTTGGTGGCGATGGTTTTACCAATCCGTTGCCAGTTAGGTTTGTTCATACTAAAGCTGAGTTTACTAAAAGAGGAGTTGAGGTAATGTGGCAAACTGCAAGTGAAGAGAACAATGACTATTTTGTAGTTGAAAAATTACAAAATAACAATTGGGAAGAACTTGGAATGATTGAAGGTGCTGGCAACTCAAATAAGCTTAATGCCTATAATTTTACCGACTTAACAACGCTTCAAGAATTAGGTGATGAATCAAACTATTACCGCATCAAACAAGTAGATTTTGATCATAAATTTTCATACTCTCAGGTATTTTCAGCCAATGGATCTTATATAGTTGGTGAAATTCAAATCTTTCCATCACCTATGATAGATAAAATTAAGGTAAGCTTGGGAAGTGAAGAAATGGTTTCAGATGTTTCAATCTATAACCTATCTGGTCAACTTGTTTTGAATTCAAAAAATGCGGATGAAATTGAAGTGAATGAGCTCTCTGTTGGTATTTATCTGATCAAGGTTGAAACCAATAAAAATACCTATTTGCGAAAAATTAGTAAGTAAGTTTTTGTTGTTTTATTTGAATTTACTTTTTTGATTTTACTCAAGTATTAATTCAATGGCTTATTTTAGCGGCCAATAAAATTAATAAGTGCTGCAAACTCCCATTCTTTTTCTAATTTTTAATAGGCCAGATACCACCAAATTGGTTTTTGAAAGCATCCGTTCGGTTCAGCCAAAATATTTATACATTGCCGCCGATGGTGCCCGCGAATCAAAGGAAGCTGAGCAGCAATTGTGCGATGAAACAAGGGCTGTGGTTGCCAATATTGATTGGGATTGCGAGGTGAAAACCTTATTCAGAGAGCAAAATTTAGGTTGCAGAAATGCCGTAAGCTCTGCCATTGATTGGTTTTTTGAACAGGTGGAGGAAGGTATAATTTTAGAGGATGATTGCTTGCCACACCAGAGCTTCTATAACTTTTGTGAAGAAAATCTTGCCCTGTATAGAAATGATTCCCAGGTAATGCACATAAGTGGCGATAATTTTCAAAAGGGTAAAAAAAGGGGAGAGGATAGCTATTATTTTTCTAATTATGCCCACATCTGGGGTTGGGCAACTTGGCGCAGAGCTTGGAAGCATTACGACGTTAATTTAAAGCTTTATTCTGAACTTGAAACACACAATTTATTGCAACAATTATTTAGTTCAAAAAAAGAGATTAGCTATTGGAGAAAACTATTCAATGATGCCTATCAAAAGAAAGTAAATACCTGGGACTACCAGTGGACATTTGCTATTTGGCAAAATAATGGATTGAGCATTATTCCCAATACCAATCTTGTTTCTAATATTGGTTTTGGTTCAGGCACCCACACAACCTCAGCAGATATAATGGAATTAAGCAATATTCCTACTCAATCCATTTTGCCAATTAAACATCCTAGTAATAAAATTATTAACAGAAAGGCCGATTCTTATGCCTTCAACCAATTTCTTTTTCCTAGCCTTTTTACCTATTTTAAAGCGAAATTAAAGCATATTTTGTTTAAATAAATACAAACGTTTTTATCTTATATACTGGATAAAATTACGGCACCATTATCGGGGTTTTCATTCTTTCATCTTACCTTTATCTGATGAAAAAATTGATCACTACCCGAATACTTATTATTACGTTTTTATTTTTATTTTTTTTGGTTCGAACCAAAACTTTTGCTTGGGGTTTTTATGCCCACCAAGAAATAAACCGTTTGGCTGTTTTTGGCTTGCCTCCTGAAATGTTTGGCTTTTTTAAAAAATACATAGATTTTATTACCGAACATGCCGTAGACCCAGATAAGCGTAGGTATTTGGTTGAAGGGGAGGGCGTAAAACATTTTATTGATATGGATTATTATGAAAAGGTTTTACCCTTTGATACGCTTCCAAGGTCTTATTCAAAAGCAATGGAAAAATATAGCAAAGATACCTTGCATACTTACGGAATTGTTCCCTGGAACTTGCAATGGATGCTGCGTTCATTAACCCAAGCTTTTGTTGAGAAAAATGAAAGTAAAATACTGAAATATGCCGCCGAAATTGGCCATTATGTGGGTGATGCCCATGTGCCTTTGCATGCCACCTCAAATTACAATGGCTTGCAAACTGGCCAACACGGAATTCACGGTTTTTTTGAATCTCGCTTGCCAGAATTGTTTGCTATGGATTATAATTTCTTTGTGGGTGGAGCAAAGTATATAGATGATCCTTTGGATGCTGCATGGGTTGCAGTGGAGGGCAGTTTTGCCTGCTTAGATTCTGTTTTTGGCTTCGAAAAATTGCTGCAAAGAAAATTTCCCGAAGCCCAAAAGTATGCCTATGAAGTTAAAGGAAGTAAACTGCAAAGGGTTTATTCTCCTGCTTTTTCGGCTGCCTATCACCAATATTTAAATGGAATGGTTGAACGCAGAATGAAAGCTGCTGTAGTTTGCGTATCTTCTTTTTGGTACACTGCTTGGGTAAATTCTGGACAACCAGATTTGAGCAATCCTAAAATAATTATCAAAGATTCCACTCAATTTGAGAATTTCCCGGCGGTTTTGCCAGAGTTTATGTTTGGGCGACAAGAAAATTAAACAAACAATTGGTCACAATTTGGTGGATTTTTGTGCATAACTTGTTTTTGCTACTCACTGCTCTCCCTTTATTTTTGTTTGCAAGGAGAAGAGTTATTTTTATTCTTGTAATTCTTCTTTGGTTCAAACCGAAATAATTAAAACCAAAACTATAACAATGAAGTTTATTGTAAATAGCAGTGTATTGTTACGTCACCTTTCATATATTGATGGTGTTGTAGTTGCTAAGCCTATTATTCCGATATTAAATAACTTTTTATTTGATATCAAAGATGGTGTGTTAACCATTCATTCAACAGATTTGGAAACCACAATGAGCACGAGCATTAAGGTGGATGCCAAAGAGGACGTGTCTATTGCAATTCCTTCTAAAACCACCTTAGAATTACTTAAAACGCTTTCAGATCAGCCATTGGCCTTCTCTATTAACGAGGAAAAAGGTTCGGTAGAAATTAAATACGAAAGTGGTAGGTTTAAACTTACTGCCCAAAAAGGTGATGAGTTCCCTAAAACACCAGAGGTAGAAGGAGCAAGCACTTTTGATATTGGCGCTAAGGTTTTACAAAGAGCCATCAACAAATCAGTTTTTGCTACCAGTAGCGATGAGTTGCGTTTGAACCTTACTGGCGTTTACCTTCAATTGTTTAAAAATAATATCACTTTTGTAGCCACTGATGCCAATCGTTTGGTTCGTTTTACCAGAAATGATATCAAAGCTGCGGCCGAAGAAACATTGATTTTGCCTAAAAAAGCTTTAAATCTTTTGAAGTCTTGTTTGCCTAATGACGAAACTGTTGTTAAAGTTAATTTCAATCGCCAAAATGCCTATTTTCAAATTGGTGATGTGAGCTTAATTTGCCGCTTAATTGATGAAAAATATCCTGATTACCGAGCAGTTATTCCAACTGAAAATCCAAACAAGTTAACCATTGATAGGGGTGAGTTTTTAATGGCTGTAAAGCGTGTGTCTATTACTTCAAATAAAACCACGCATCAAATTCGTTTGAAATTGGTTGGTAGTGA
>JBILJL010000184.1:0-5100 GCA_044377255.1 Bacteroidia bacterium | reverse complement strand
TCTAAAAACACCTTATCCATTTCAGTTGCAGTTGCCAAATCAACTATGCGGTTCAATATAATAATACCTCCAAATGCAGATACTGGGTCTCCAGCCAAAGCATCTTTCCAAGCCACTAACAAGGTGTCTCTAGACGCTACACCACAAGGATTGTTATGTTTAATTACCGCCACCGTTGGTTCAGTAAAATCTGCCAATAAATTTACTGCAGCATCTACATCCAATAGGTTATTATAACTCAGTTCCTTGCCATGCAATTGGGTCATAAAGTTATTTAAGTGCCCAAAAAAGAATCCCTTTTGATGCGGATTTTCTCCATACCTTAAAACCGTACCATGGTCGTAACTCACTTTAAAAGCTGGTAAATTATGACCACTATTATAGTAATTGAAGATGGCAGTATCATAATGTGAGGTAACTTGAAATGCTTTTGCTGCAAAGCTTTTCCTTTGTTCAATGTTTGTGCTTCCGTCTTGCTTCTCTAACAGTTGATGCAACTCTGCATATTGATTGGTGTGCGAAATAATCAAAGAATGTTTGAAGTTTTTTGCTGCTGCCCTGATTAAGGAAACACCGCCAATATCAATCTTTTCAATGATTTTGCTTTCTTCTGTTGTACTTGCCAATGTTTCTTCAAATGGGTACAAGTCAACCATTACTAAATCAAATAGAGGAATGTCAAACTCATTAATTTCTGCTAAATCTTGCGCCTCTTCTCTTCTCGCTAAAATGCCACCAAATACTTTTGGATGCAATGTTTTTACCCTACCACCCAAAATACTTGGGTAGCCGGTAAGCTTTTCTACCGCAATAACTGGAATACCCATTTTTTCTAAAAACTCTTGAGTTCCTCCTGTAGAATATATATTTACGCCTTGTTTGTGGAGTGCGGTGGCAATTGGGGCCAATCCATCTTTATAAAATACTGAGATTAAGGCGTTTGAAATTTTAACTGAACTTGTCATGCGAGTAATAAAAGGAGCTGCAAAGGTAATGAACCTTTTAGAATAATATGGACAAGAAAAAGATTTATGTAAAGATTTTTTTGAGCAATTACCTCAATTCACCATTCATGATTTTTTCAATCACAGAGGGAACAAATTTTTGTTCTAATTCATGAATTTTTTCTGATATGTTTTCAACTGTATCAGTTGGCAATAAATCGCACGAAAATTGAGCAATAGTATTGCCCTCATCGTAATGCTCATTTACCCAATGCAGGGTAATGCCAGTTTGCGCTTCGCCAGCTGCTTTTACAGCCTCATGAACATAATGGCCATACATTCCTTTTCCTCCAAATTTTGGTAATAAAGCAGGGTGTAAATTCACTATTTTATTGGGATAGGTTCGAACCAAAAATGATGGAACTTTCCATAAAAAACCTAACAAAGCAATGTATGCTGGATTGTATTTGTTGAGTAGTGATAAGAAATAATCCTCTTGTAAAAAATCTTCTCTATTAAAAAGAACAACAGGTATGTTCAAAGCATTCATCTTTGGGATCACCCCAGCATTGGCTTTATTACAAAAAAGGGCTGCTACTTCTATTTCTGGATGATGCTTAAAAATTTGGCAAACATTTACAGCGTTACTGCCACTGCCACTTGCAAATATGATCAGATTTTTTTTCATCAAAAGCCCAATTCGCCAACAAATATTTTATTAAATAGGGTATCACAATTAGTTAAACCGTTGAATCTTTCGAGAGGAATACTACTAATAATAAAGTTTGTTTTTTGATTGCTAACGGTATATCGCTTTGCCATCAATGTAGATACACCCTTCCAATCTATGGGCGATTGGCCTGTTTTACTTTCAATGATACCATTAAAGTACATTGAATCATAAGCTATACTTGGGGTGTTGTAAGATATCTCAAACGGGCGCGCACTGGCAATAATTGCAGTAGATTTGATGTTTGGCCAAGTTGGATTAACAGGGTTAACAATGGCATTGAAATTCACCCTAAAAATAGATCCTGATGGTGGATTTATCAAGCTTCTGATGGGCGTCCAGTCTAAGAAATTTGACAATGGATCAAAACTAGAATTGATAGCCACCGCCATAAACAAAGCACCGCCATTATTGAAAAAATCGGTGGTAGATCTTTGTCCAAACGACAACATAAAACTGGCATTATCTCCGAACCAAAGCATCTTTTTAAACAAGGCAAAAGTTTTGGCTTGGGTTTGAAAATCGGGTTGTAATTGGGTATAATTATCGTTTACAATTTCAGTGGCTTGTAAAGTATCAAATTTGAGGATGCCATTTGCTTTTAAATTGGCAGTATAAAAATTTTGAACAAAGAATTTATTGCTGCTATAACCGTTTAACAACAAAATATCTGAACTTACTTTTTTCACCCAAATAGCTGGGGTGGCAATGTAACCCGACTTACTTAAGGCATTATCAATTACCCTGATATAAATGATGTTAGTTGCATTGTGTTTTAAGCCTGAAATTGGCTGTGATAGTGCGTTATTGCTGCCATTAACATATACAATACATGCGCTAGAATCGGCCTTAGGACTATTAGATTGTAACAAAAATGAACTCGTATTTGCGGGTAAAGAATAGGGGGTAGCATTGGTATCATTTAAATATAATTCATAGCTTTTTATGTCTTCATTCCCATCTGGATCGGTTCCAAAAATGGTATATTTTAATACTGGAAAAACAATGCTTGGATTTTGTGAGGCAATGCCTCCAATGGGTTGCGAAAAAATAAATTTCACGTCAGGCCTAGAGTTTTTTATGGGATACAAAGTAGAAGCCGGACTAGGGTCTTTTTGACCCAAATTGTCAACAGCGCGGATGTAAATTACAATATCTGCACTGTCTTTACCAGGAGGTATTTTGAGTAAAAAAGTACTGTCTTGGCTCTTGGTAAATTGCCAGCTCAACATATTGTCGGTAGAAACTTCGTACCCTGCAATAAATCCTCCAGTTGAATTTCCCCACCAGTAGGCTTCTACCGAGGTTGTAAGTCTATTTTCGCCAGTTCTAAATATAGAATCAACCACCATAAAAGTTTCTGGAGCGGGCACTGGATTTTTGGTTCCTTCAAAGCCTTTTTTGCAGGCCGCCAAACCCAATATGGCAAAAATGAATAAAAAATATCGGTTCAAATGCATCACTTATTACTTACTTCAAACATAGGTGAATGCCCCATTTAAAAAAAACGGTTTGAACCTAAAACCCTTTAAACTAAAAAAGTTCATATTTTAGTAACAACATCTTCAAAGCAGTTTCAGCTGCTTCAATACCTTTATTGCCATGTTTTCCGCCAGCTCTTTCCTTTGCTTGTTCAAGGTTATTGGTGGTTAATACTCCAAAAATAATAGGAATATTGTATTGCAATCCAACTTGCATAATGCCATTTGCGCATGCATCACATATAAAATCAAAATGACGAGTTTCTCCTTGAATAACGCAACCTATGGCAATAACGGCATCAATCTTTTTGTTCTGAGCCAAAAACTGAGCCCCTAATGGTAATTCAAAAGTTCCAGGTACAGCGTGAATGTTTATATTAGATTCCTTTATTCCTTGTTCTTTTAAAAATCCAATGGCCGCATCGCGCATTGAATGGGTAATTTCAATGTTCCAATCGGCAACTACCAATGCGATATTGAACTTTTTGATTGCCTTATTAGGTTTGATATCGGTGTCCGATAAATTTTTTAAGGATGTTGCCATAGTTTTTGGTTAAAGATTACCTAGTGCTCAAGAATGCTTTTCCATTAACCTAGGTAATATGAAACAAAGGTAAACATCCAAATTCAAAATGCCTTAGTAGAAAAAGTTTATTTTTTTTACCACAGAGAGCCACAGAGAAAATCGCACAGAGCCCACAGTTTTTTTTAAAATTGTTACTACCACCTTCGCCACTAGCCAAAGACAAAAAAAGCCACTAAGAAACTTGTAATAAATGGAAGCCTGAAGGGCTTCAATAACAATAGCCCCACATGAAATGTGGGGTTATTAAACAGCCCAAAAATTCCGCAACTCCGAAGGAGTTGAATAAATTCAACAACGAATCAATTTTTCAAGTGAAGCAGTATTAATTTTCATATTAATATTTTCCAAATAAGCAAAATCGAACTGCCTAGCATAAACATTCAACCCATTTCAGGGTTGGTTGGTACTTGCTCTCAATCTCAACCCCGCATTTTATGCGGGGCTATTATAATTCAAGCCCTTCAGGCTTCATAAAGAAATAAAATTTTCCTCCGAAAGTTCTGTGTCTTCTCTCCGTGTTCTCTGTGGTTAATGGTTATTTTTTAACCACAGACCTAACAACATCCACAGACTATAAGGAAAAATCTCCGTGCCATAGAGCCTTGGTGGCCTAAAAAATCTTCGGGTTCAGGCAAAAAAAAAAGCACGAAGAATAATCTCCGTGCCTTTGTGCCTCAGTGGCGAAAAAAGTTAGTTTGCTTGAGCAGCGGTTGCTCTTGCAATAAATTTATCAATGTCTTGTGCTTCTTGCGCATCGCTATAATCAGATTTGATTTTTTCGTAAGCGCTAATAGCATCTTTGTATTCTTTTAATTCTTCATACGCCAATCCAGCTTTCTTCAAGAAAATTGGAGCAGTAAGCTTGTTTTTACTCATGCCCGCAGCTTTCATGTATAGTTTTGCGCCTTTGTCAACTTCTTTCAATTCAACAAAAGCATCACCTTTTAAACCAATTGCCAATGGGCCAACCAATTCATTTTTGGTGCTAAAATCATCTAATTGGTCAACTGCATTTTGAAACTCACCTTTGCGCATGTAGCAAACTCCAGCATAATAATGTGCTAAGTTTCCAACTTTGGTTAAGCTGTATTCATCTGCAACGGCAATAAATCCTAAGGCATCTCCTTGGCCATTCAATGCCAAATCAAAACTGTCTTTTTCAAACAAATTTTGCGCGGTGAAAATAGCTGCTGATGCTTCTTTTTCTAATGGTTCAATGTAAAATTTGTTGAAACTAATATATCCAGCAACAACTAATATTGCTGTAACAACAGCTATATTTATTTGCTTTTTGTAAGTTACATACAATGTTTCAACCTTATGAGTGGTTTCAATAAGGGTGTGGTCTAATTCTAACTC